>NZ_JASGSR010000079.1:0-37525 GCF_040446015.1 Bradyrhizobium sp. INPA03-11B | reverse complement strand
CGGCGGCATCTGCATCATCACCTCGATCATCGGCACCTTCTTCGTCAAGCTCGGCGCCAGCCAGTCGATCATGGGCGCCCTGTACAAGGGCCTGATCGCCACCGGCATCCTGTCGCTGGTCGGGGTCGCGGCTGTCATCAACTGGCTGATCGGCTTCGGCAAGCTCGAAGGCGCCGATTTCACCGGCATGGCGCTGTTCGAGTGCGGCGTGGTCGGTCTCGTCGTCACCGGCCTGATCATCTGGATCACCGAATACTACACCGGCACCGACTATCGCCCGGTGAAGTCGATTGCGGCGGCCTCGGTCACCGGTCACGGTACCAACGTGATCCAGGGCCTCGCGGTCTCGATGGAAGCGACCGCGATGCCCGCGATCGTCATCATCGCCGGCATCCTGGTCACCTACAGCCTGGCCGGCCTGTTCGGCATCGCGATCGCGACCGCCACCATGCTGGCGCTGGCCGGCATGATCGTCGCGCTCGACGCCTTCGGCCCGGTCACCGACAACGCCGGCGGCATCGCCGAGATGGCGGGGCTGCCCAAGGAAGTGCGCAAGTCGACCGACGCGCTCGACGCGGTCGGCAACACCACCAAGGCGGTGACCAAGGGCTACGCGATCGGCTCCGCCGGTCTCGGTGCGCTGGTGCTGTTTGCGGCCTATAATCAGGACCTCAAATTCTTCATCAGCGACCCCAGCGCCCATGCCTACTTCCAGGGCGTCAAGCCGGACTTCTCTCTGAACAATCCTTACGTCGTGGTTGGCCTGCTGTTCGGCGGCCTGCTGCCGTATCTGTTCGGTGCGATGGGCATGACGGCGGTCGGCCGCGCCGCCGGTGCGATCGTCGAGGAAGTGCGCCGTCAGTTCCGCGAGAAGCCCGGCATCATGCAGGGCACCGACAAGCCGGACTACGGCAAGGCGGTCGACCTGCTGACCCGGGCGGCGATCAAGGAAATGATCATCCCCTCGCTGCTGCCGGTGCTGTCGCCGATCGTGGTCTACTTCCTGATCTATTTCATTGCGGGTGGCGGTGCGGACGGCAAGTCGGCGGCGTTCTCGGCGGTCGGCGCCATGCTGCTCGGCGTCATCGTCACCGGTCTCTTCGTCGCGATCTCGATGACCTCGGGCGGCGGCGCGTGGGACAACGCCAAGAAGTACATCGAGGACGGCCACTACGGCGGCAAGGGCAGTGATGCCCACAAGTCCGCGGTGACCGGCGACACCGTCGGCGATCCCTACAAGGATACGGCGGGCCCGGCGGTGAACCCGATGATCAAGATCACCAACATCGTGGCGCTGCTGCTGCTGGCGGTCCTGGCGCACTGAGCGGCGCGACACGAATAAACGTAACCCCCGCGGTGCAAGCCGCGGGGGTTTTGCTTTAGGGGGACGCGAGATATCGCAGCGTCATTGCGAGCGGAGCGAAGCAATCCATCCCTCCACATGTGGAGAAATGGATTGCTTCGTCGCTGTCGCTCCTCGCAATGACAGTGTATTCCGCCAACGGAATCCGCTGAGAACCAGACGCCAACCAAACGGAGATCAATCGATGTCGCTCTCATCCGCCCGGAACTATGCGCTCCGCGCCTCCAAGTCGCAGGATCAGAAAGAGGCCATCGAGCTGCTGTCGCAGGCAATCATGGAGCTGGCGATGTCGATCGAAGCAACCGACGCCAAGGTCAAGAAGATCAACAAGTCGTCGTAGCATTGAAGGCGGCCGTCACTTGACCTCCATCTGCAAGCCTTCCTTCTCGATGATCGCGGCGAACTTCTTCGTCTCCGCATCGACGAAATCGGAGAATTGCTGCGGCGTGCCGTAGTCGGCGCGGGCGCCCATGCCGGCGATGTTCTTCCTGACGTCGTCGCGTTCCAGCATCGCCTTGATCTGGCGGTTCAGCTCGTCGACCACGGGCGCTGGCGCGGTCTTCGGCAAGAACACGCCGAACCAGGACGCGACGTCGAATTTTGCGAGTTCCGGCGCGCCCTCGCGCATGACAGGCAGATTGGGCGCGGAGTCGCTGCGGTCGGTCGTGGTGACGCAGAGCCCGTTGAGCTTGCCGTCCAGCACCTGCGGCAGCGACGGATAGAGATTGTCGAACAGGATCTGGATGTCGCCGGCGAGCCCGGCCTGCAGCGCGGGGCCAGCGCCGCGGAACGGCACATGCGTCATCTTCAGTCCGGTGAGTTGCAGGAACCAGGCGCCGGTGAGATGAGGGCTCTGTCCGGTGCCGGACGAGCCGTAGGTGAGCTTGTCGGGGTTCTTCTTCAGATAGGCGATCAATTCGGGGATCGACTTGATGCCGGTCGACGGATGCGCCGAGACGATGTTCGGGATCCGGATCATGTTGGAGACCGCCTGCAGCTGGTCGGCCTTGTAGGTCAGATTGCGGAAGATGCTGAAGGCGATCGCGTTCGGGCCGGGATTGCCGATCAGGATGGTGTGGCCGTCGCCCTTGCTGCGCGCGACCTCTGATGTGCCGATGGTGCCGCCGGCGCCGGAGCGATTCTCTACCACCACCGACTGCCCCCAGAGCGGCTGCAGATGCGCGGCCAGCAGCCGCCCCATCACGTCGGTCGAGCCGCCGGCTGCCGCCGGCACGATGATCCGAACCGTCTCGGTCGGCCGCCAGTCGCCGGCCCCCAGGCTTGCGCGCGGCAGGATCGATGCGGCCGCCAACGCGGCCGTGCCGGACAATACCGTACGACGGGAAAAACTCTTGGCTCTCACGCGCTTACCCCCTGCTCAGGCTCTTGTTTGTGAGCAAGCCTAGGGGACCGCTTGCCCATCGGACAAGCGCGACAACTTGGCGCAGTTTTTTCGCGCTAAAGCGCGATGCGTTGCGCGCGCTAATTGAAGCTCAGCAGCTTGAACAGCGGTGTCAGATACGACATTTCCTGGCCCGACGTCGGCGTGGACCGGCTGACGAAGTCGAAGATCTTGCCGTCCTTCAGGCCGTAATTGGCGAGCCGGCGCACCTGCCGGTTCTTGTCGAAATAGACCGCGATGACGCGCTGGTCGACCACCCGCTGATTCATGAAGGCGACCGGACGCGAGGTTCGTTGCGAGATGTAATAGAACACCTCGCCGTCCAGCGTTGCGACCGTCGAGGGCGTGCCAAGCACGATCAGCACCTGATCCTGGCTCGCGCCGATCGGAATCTGCTCGAGCGCGCCGTCGGGCAGGATGTAGCCCTTCTGGAATTGCTCACCGGCGCAGCCGCCGAGCGCGGCGGCGCAGAACAGGCCGACGACTGCGATGGCGCGGAAGCGCGTGAAGAACCCGCGCGCGGAAGCCGCGCGAGACGGTTTGGGAAGAGTGTGGTTCATCGGCGGAACTGATCCGTCCCCTTGCATCGGCCGGAGCATTGACGTACCGGGCAGCTCAATGGATTGCAATCATGCCGAGCTCCAATGGGCGAGCCCTCAACAGGCGTCCTTTGGGGGGCCGGCAGCCGGAACCCGCTATGCTTTGGCCGTTCAATCACTTCAAAAGACCCCCGGTGCCCGCGCGCAGCACCATTGAGACCATCTATGGCATGATCGTGACGCAGGCGCGAGAACCGTTATTTTACCGTGACTTGGGCGTTCCGGACACGGTTAACGGCCGTTTTGACCTGCTTCTGATGCACCTGTGGATGGTGTTGCGACGATTAAAATCCGTCGAGGGCGGTGGGGAGCTGTCGCAGGCCCTGTTCGATCACTTCTGCATCGACATGGACGACAATCTCAGGGAAATGGGCGTCGGCGACCTCACGGTGCCGAAGCGCATGCAGGCGTTCGGCGAGGCCTTCTACGGCCGCACCGCGGCCTATGACCTGGCGCTGAACGACAGCGACCAGGCCCTGGCCGAGTCGTTCTGCAAGAACATCCTCAATGGTCAGAACATCGACAAGGCCCGCGAACTGGCCACCTATGCCCGAGCGGCGCTGGCCGGATTGGCACGCGCCAACCGCGAAGCGCTGACGCAGGGCGAATGGCGCTTTCCGGCGCCACAGACTGCGGGGAGTGCGGCATGAGCGGCGGCAGCACAGGGCGGACTGATGCGCGTGATCCTTGGCGGGTTCTGATCAACGTCGCGCAGATCCCCGAGACCGGCCTGCATCGTGCGATCGTAGCCGACGAAGCGGCGCGCAAGGCGATGGCCGATGTCGGGGAGTTGCGGGAGGTCATCTCCGCGCAGGCGGAGTTCGACCTGCAGCCCAAGCGCGACGGCAGCTATCACGTCACCGGCCGGGTTCAGGCGAGGGTCGGGCAGACCTGCGTGGTGACGCTCGATCCGATCGAGAACGAGATCGATGAGCCGATCGACGTGATGTTCGCGCCGCCCGAGCAGATTCCGCAAATGGCCGACCTGGTCGACGACGCCGAGGAGAGTGACGAGGAGACGCCGGATCCGCCGGAGCCGATCGTCGGCGGCTTCATCGACATCGGCCGGCTCGCCACCGATGCGCTTTTCCTCGGCATCGACCCGTATCCACGCAAGGTGGATGCGGTCTTTGAACAAGCGGTTGAAGCGCCTGACCCGGAAAATCATCCCTTCGCCGCCCTGAAGGCGCTGAAGGGCAAGGCGGACGGCAAGAAGCCCAAGGGCAGTTAAAGGCAGCCGAGGGGTGGCCGGCGTCACATTTGCGGGGATGGCTCGCCTGCGGAGCTGCGCGAACGGCGTCCGCGGTCACTTCAAATAAGTGTCACAATACGTTGAAATACAATGTATTTCTGATATATCTTAATGCGTTGCGTGACGGTTCGGCCACTGCCTTGTTTGTGGTCAAGAGGTTGTGTCGGACCGCGGACACGCTATTGTCGCGGCCCGGCCGGGACCCGAGTTGGTGTTTCGCCGGGCGCCGTTGACGGCGGTGACTTCAAGCTCGCGGTCTTCGTCTGAAGGGCTGCGGGAGAGCAGGCTTCCGGGACGTTCATGCCTCATAAGGTTCGAATCGCGCTTGACGCCATGGGGGGCGATGTCGGCGCTTCCGTCGTCATTCCCGGCGCCGCGATCTCGTTGAGCCGTCATCCCGACAGCGAATTCCTGCTGGTCGGGGACCAGGCCCAGATCGAGCCGGAGCTCGCGAAACATCCTGCGCTGAAGGCGGTATCGAAGGTGATCCATACCGACGTCGCCGTGAAGAATGACGAGAAGCCGAGCCAGGCGCTGCGGCGGACCCGCCGTGCGTCCTCGATGTGGCTGGCGATCGACGCGGTGAAGCATGGCGAGGCCGATGTCGCGGTCTCCGCCGGCAATACCGGCGCGCTGATGGCGATGGGCGGGATCAATCTGCGGACACTGCCCGGCGTCGACCGCCCGGCGCTCGCCGCGGTGTGGCCGACGCTGCGCGGCGATTCGGTCGTGCTCGATCTCGGCGCCTCGATCGGCGGCGACGCCCGCCATCTGGCGACGCTGGCGGTGATGGGCAGCGCCATGGCGAGCGTGCTGTTCAATCTCGAGCGGCCGACCGTCGGCCTGCTCAATATCGGCTCCGAGGAGATCAAGGGCCACGGCGAAATTCGAGAGGCGGCAGAGATGCTGCGCGCGATGAACTCGAACCAGTTCGACTATATCGGTTTCGTCGAGGGCGACGCGATCGGCAAGGGGCTCGCCGACGTCATCGTGTCGGAAGGGTTCAGCGGCAATATCGCGCTGAAGGCCGCCGAGGGAACCGCGCGCCAGATGTTCGCGCTGCTGCGTGAGGCGATGTCGTCGAGTTGGCTGGCGCGGATCGGCTACCTGTTTGCCCGCGGCGCGTTCCAGAAGCTGCGCGACAAGCTCGATCCCAACAAGTCGAATGGCGGCCTGCTGCTCGGCCTGAACGGCGTGGTGGTCAAGAGCCATGGCGGCATCAACGCGGAAGGCTTTGCCTATGCGGTGGATGTTGGCTATGAGATGGCCCACTACGATCTCCTCACCAAGATCAATCAGATGCTCAACCGCGACGGCAGCGCCCTGGTGCAGGCGCAGACCGCGCAGGAGGCTGTCTCGTGACTGCGATACGTTCGGTAGTGCTCGGCTGCGGCTCATATTTGCCGGAGCGGGTTTTGACCAATGCCGAACTGGCTCAGCGAATCGACACGTCGGATGACTGGATCGTGCAGCGCACCGGCATCAGCGAGCGGCACATCGCCGCCGATGACGAGTTCACCTCGCATCTTGCGATCAACGCGGCGCGCGCCGCGCTCGCCGACGCCAAGATCGACGCCCAGTCGATCGACCTGATCGTGCTGGCGACCTCGACGCCCGACAACACCTTTCCGGCGACCGCGGTCGCGGTCCAGCACGCGCTCGGCATCAACCACGGCGTGGCCTTCGACCTGCAGGCAGTGTGTTCGGGTTTCGTCTTTGCGCTGACCACCGCGGATAATTTCCTGCGTTCCGGCTCCCACAAGCGGGCGCTGGTGATCGGCGCCGAAACCTTCTCGCGCATCCTCGACTGGAACGACCGCGGCACCTGCGTGCTGTTCGGCGACGGCGCCGGCGCGGTGGTGCTGGAGGCGCAGCAGCAGTCCGGCACGACCGACGATCGCGGCGTGCTGACGACGCATCTGCGCTCCGACGGGCGCCACAAGTCGAAGCTGTTCGTCGATGGCGGTCCCGGCTCGACCAAGACGGTCGGCTATCTCCGGATGGAGGGCCGCGAGGTGTTCAAGCACGCCGTCGGCATGATCACCGATGTGATCGTCGATGCGTTCAACGCCACCGGCTTCACGGCGGACGACATCACCTGGTTCATTCCGCACCAGGCCAACAAGCGAATCATCGACGCGTCGGCCCACAAGCTGCATATTGCGCCGCAGAAGGTGGTCTTGACGGTCGACAAGCACGGCAACACCTCGGCGGCCTCGATCCCGCTCGCGCTGTCGGTCGCCGTGAAGGACGGACGCGTCAAGAAGGGCGATCTGGTGCTGTTCGAGGCGATGGGTGGCGGCTTCACCTGGGGCTCGGCGCTCGTGCGCTGGTGAGCGCTTCGCCTAAAAGTACGGATATTTCGTAAGGTTCTTTTCCAGCGTGCATGCTGGTCGCTGTTGACCATTGCGCGCTAAGCTTTTAATTTCAGTCAAGAAATTGTTCGCCGAGAGTGCGGGGCAGGCGATGACGACGGGAACCGGAAAAACAGTGACGCGTGTCGATTTGTGCGAGGCGGTCTACCAAAAGGTAGGTCTGTCGCGCACGGAATCGTCGGCGTTTGTCGAGTTGGTGCTGAAGGAGATCACCGATTGCCTGGAAAGGGGCGAGACGGTGAAGCTGTCCTCGTTCGGCTCCTTCATGGTGCGCAAGAAGGGCCAGCGTATCGGCCGCAATCCAAAGACCGGCACCGAGGTGCCGATCTCGCCGCGGCGCGTGATGGTGTTCAAGCCGTCGGCGATCCTGAAGCAGCGGATCAATGGCCACGTCGTCACCAATGGCGACGGCAGCAAGGCCGACTAGGGCGTTTTCAAGCGAAGTGGATACCCGGTTCGCGTGAAGAAGACGCGCCAGAACCAGAGTCTGGAGTCCCGTTCCGATTCAATCGGAACGGACGAGGCTCCAGGCATTGAAGCCAGAGGAGCGGGCATTTGGACAAGGCGCCGGATGCGTTCCGTACCATCAGCGAAGTCGCGGACGAGCTCGATATTCCCCAGCATGTGCTGAGATTCTGGGAAACGCGCTTCGCGCAGATCAAGCCGATGAAGCGCAGCGGCGGACGCCGCTATTATCGCCCCGACGACGTCGACCTGCTGAAGGGCATCCGCCGGCTGCTCTACGGTGAGGGCTACACCATCCGCGGCGTGCAGCGGATCCTCAAAGAGCACGGCATCAAGTCGGTGCAGGGCATCGCCGACCAGACCGCGGCCGTCTCGTTCGGCGCGGTCGAGGAGGCGGTCGGCAACAGCATGGCCGAGCCCGACGACCTCGAGAGCAATGACGGCCTCGATTTCGACGGCGAGGAGGGCGACGGCGACGAGAAGGGCATCGACTACCGATTCGTCGATCCCGACGAGGATCCGATCCTGTCGACCTACAAGGCGCATGCCCAGCCGGGCAAGGCGCCCGCTGCGCCGCCGGTGCGGCCTTCCGTTCCGGCAGTGGATCGGGAGCGGCTCGAACGTGTGCTGCAGGAGCTGGTCGCCTGCCGGCAGATGATCGATACGGCGATGAAGGACGGCTGATCCCGGGAACCGGTGCCCGGATTGCAGTCCTTAAGGGCCTGCTGCGCCTTGCGCGAACGCAGGATCGCAGCTAATGGAACGGCATCGGAGCGTGGCGCAGCCCGGTTAGCGCACTAGTCTGGGAGACTAGGGGTCGGAGGTTCAAATCCTCTCGCTCCGACCATTTTTCCAACGAAAGATCAACATCATCCCCGGTTCCTGGGGATCGGAGAACTAAGCGATTTCGGAACGAAACGGCACCGAATAACGCGGTTTGCGCCAAAATGTCCCGAAATAGTCCCGAAGGTCGTTCCTGCGTCGTTCTGCAGGCGCCAACATGGACGTCTGCTCGTCGCCGTTGATGTCGCTCCTCGCATCGGGAGCGATCGATGAGCACACGCAAGATTCCAAATCCCCCCCGCGCCCCCCTCAAGGCAGGCGAGACCAAGCTCCCGCAACCCTCGCGAAAGTTACTAGCCCGGCTTCGGGCGAAAGCGGAAATCGATTTGATCCGTGTCGCGTGGACTGCCGCAGGAGAGAGCGCGCGACGGCAATTTCTAGCCGAGTTGATGTCGCCGGCCTGCAAGAGACCGAAACGAGGCGGATGGACCGCCTCTACTCCTGGCGACGAAGATGCAACGGTAGGCGAATTCGTCAAGGCATGCGTCATCGCTGATGTTGGCCAACGCGTGCGATCAACGGTGTTGTACGAAGCCTATCGCGGTTTCAGCATCAACAGTGGCAAGGAACCGGTCTCGCACAAGACTTTCTCCCTTCGGCTGTCGGGCATGGGATATCGGCGGCACTACTCGAACGTGATTTGGTTCGTAGGCCTTCGGCTCATCGACGGGGGTGATGCATCGTGAAAAGGGCCGCTTTCGTACCTTCTGGGAGGTTGCAAGCTCCCACGGGAGGATATCGCTGGGAGCTTGAACCGCAACGAAATCAACGCGTGGGAGGATACGGGAGCTTATTCTGTACATGCATGCACGCGTGTGCGCGCGCGCGATGCACACGATGGGTCATAATTGAAAGCCTCTATGCGTGCGTAGAAAAACTCCCAATCCTCCCAAAATATAATCAACCTCCCAGAGGTATTGATCTATCAGTCCTTTTGAGAGCAGGTCGTTGCGTTCGCAACCATTTAAGCTCCCATGATCCTCCCGATAATCCTCCCGTCGATGTGTTGCTAAAAAAGCACCGACGGTTTGCGATGGTCTGGCGAGAGTTTGCAAAAACCCTCGCGATGGAAATTCGTATATTCCTTCATGATGTTGGTCGCTGCTGTGCGAGGGTTCGAGGGTTTTCGCGCGCGCGTATAGAATTCGCGGGAGAGGCGAGGCGCATGCGCGACCCTGTGATTTCCAACCGATATGGCATAAGCGAAGTGCTTTGCGCGTATACGGTAAAACCCTCGTACCCTCGCAATTCTTGGCTTATCCATCGGCCATCATTTATGAATTGCACTATTCAAACCCTCTCCAGACCCTCTCCAAACCCTCGCAAACCCTCGCGAAGGAGGATTCAACCTTGTAGATCGCGATGATCTTGGAGCCGAGCTGTTCGAAGGAATTCGCAAACCCTTCTGGCCTCGGCTTCCGCCGAAAAAGATGTACGCGATCGGTACATCTTTTTGAGACTGCCGGTTGAAGTCCGGCGCAGCCCAGCAAATCGAGAGGACGATTATGTTGGAGCGAATGAATGAAACCGCTGCAGGATGCGTTCTCGCTGGACGTGACGGCGGAACTAGCGAAGCCTGTGCAGCACAAGCGCGAGCGTCCTGTGTCGGTCATCGCGGGCTACGTGTTCGTTTTCTTCTGGGAGACGGATGCGAACCTGCAGCGCGTGGTGTTGCAGCTGGATGATGCTAACGGGCGGCTGTTAGGCGTTTCCTTCCTAGACTGCTCGGGCCGCCTGTGGTCCTACAGGCACGAGCGGTACCGATCCTTTGAGCAACCACTGGCAGGGATCAGGTTCAAGGCGCTGCTGCTACCGAAGGCCGATGGCCGGACGGTTCAAGTCCAGCCGAAGCAAATTAATCCACGATTGCCGCACGCTGCCTGGGGCGAGCAAGTCAAGGCGAACGCTGGCCATCTGCGCGCCGTTCGATCCCGGCAACAGCCGATGCCTGTGCGGATCAGACCACGCTCGCAAGACCGCCGCCTCCTTAGCTGCCCTGTTCGCCGAGGGGTAGGGGGTTTAGCCGCCCTGCCCGGCAGGGGGGCGCCAACCGCGCCAGCAGCCATTCGCAGGTTTTTTTGTCGCGAGTTGAATTTTCGAGGGCTCGATCGGCGACGCCGGCAACCGGCGACGCGTCAGACCGCTTCCGGTGGCCGTGCGTCGTCGTGTGGGCGTGACGGGAGAAACTCCGGTCGAGATCCGTTCGATCGCTCCAGCGCGCCGGCTGCGCGCTTCCTGGCCGACCTGCGATGCTTCGAGCTGCCGCCGTTCGCCGAGCCGAATATTTTGCAGGCACGGTCATGAGGGGAAGGCAGCTGTCGCTCGACCTGGTGCAGGCGACCGCATGCGTCGTCTGCGGAATGCCGTTCGAAGTCACGCGTCAGCGAGGGCGGCCGAGACTTTTCTGCGGCGACACATGCCGCCGGCTTCAGCAGCGTCGACAGATTCGCGAGTGGGAGGCGAGGCAACGGCAGGACCTGAGGTGCGAGGAAGCCCAATGATATTCGCACCGCGGATCCAGGCTATCCTCGATCGCCTGCAGCCAGACGATCGTGCGGAGATGGAGCGAGAACTGATCGCGTCACGGCCGGCTCACATCAAGCGCATCCAGCGCAACGAGCAACGAGACCGGGCGATTCGACTGCACCTGGCCTCGTTTGGCAGCGGCTCACGTCACGCGAAGGCATCAGCATTGGCGGCAGAGCTCATCCGCGAGCTCGCGACGCACGGTAACACCGGCAGCAGCGATCCGAAGTCCGTTTCGTTGCGTAACATCCTGGCGCTCAACGGCGGCCGCCCGATCGGCCGACGCCAGATCGAGAACATCGCGACCGGCGCGCGGTCAAAGTTTGCAAAAATCTCCGATTAAAATTTCAAACCCGAAGTGCCATCAAAGTGAAATAGGTCGTTCCCAACTTGAGAAGAGGCTCGTTCCATGGCTGTTGCCGACTTTATCCGTAAGCTGGTAGGCGCCTCACCCACGGTTGCGAGCATCGCGGCCAAGATTGCCGAGCTGGAAGCGAGGAGACCGGCGCTAATCCGAGAGAAGACGCAGCTTGAGGCGTCCGCCAGGGAAAGCTTCGACGATCGGAAAGCGCGCTCCGCAGCGCGAGAGCGTCGGCTGGAAATCGAGGACGATCTGCGCGACCTCGAAATTCTCCTGCCTCGGCTTCGGCAGGAGCTGGCCAATGCGACGGCCGTCCATCGGGCGCAGCGCGTCTCACACTACCATGCCGAAATGAAGCGCGGGGCCGATGCGCTCGAGACCGCGCTGCGCGGGGTGATTAGCGCGAATGCGGCGGCTAGGAAGCTGTACGACAACGCTCGCGCAGAGCTCGGCGAAGAGATCATGCGAAGCTTACCGATCGTCTACTTCGCCGCGCCTGTGGCGGTCGAATCGGTCGCTCAATGGCGGTCGGTCATGGATGAATACTTTGTTCTCCTGCCGAAGCCCTCGCCTATTGTTCGCGCGGAAGCGCCGGCGCCAACCAAGAGAGCTGTCGCCGGTAGCGAGTTTAATGGCCGTGTCACCTTGAATGATGCCGTCGTCGCGCCTTTGCGGGCGGCGGCCCGGCCGCCTCTGAGAGAAGTAGCCAAGGAAGGTGATGTGCTGGTCGAAGTGCTGCGCGGTGGATACGAAAGTCCGTCCGGCGTTCAGTGTTTCAGAGGCGACATCATCGCAATGCCGGAAGGGCTGGCCAACGTCGCCGTGCAGAATGCTGCGGTCGAATTCCATCATCCGCGCGTCGAACTGTTGCGCGACGTAGGCCCTGCGGCCTGAGAGGAGAGGATCGATGGCAGCATCAAATCGCATCATGGATCGATACGGGTACGGCCGATATCTCGGGTACCTGCAGTGGGAATGGCCGTTTGACGGGCTCTTCTTTGAAACCGCGACGCGGCGGTGTGACATTTACGGCGACGGACCGTCGATCGGGCAGCAGCGTGCGCGCGTCAATCTTAACAGCAGCGGTCGATACGAAATGACTTGGTTCGCTGCAGATGGCGCCACCTACCAGGGCATCTGTGTCCTTCCAAAGAATGTGGCCGACGTGTTCTTGGCACTGAATCCTACCTCCATAAACCTTGACACGCACGAGGTCGAGCCGACCATCACGTTAATCGAGTGGCTTGAGCCGCCAGCTCCACCAGCTCCGCCCGATGCACAACAGACGATCGGCGTCGCTGGTGGTAGCACTTCCATCCGCGTGAACATCGGTGCCACGATCAATCACGCGACGCCGGTCAGCGTGACGCTCTCCGCCGACTATGTGCTCACCGACGGCGCCTTTCCAAGGCCGATCGGAACGCCGGCCCATGGCACTATCGTTGCCGGCGCGACCGTCCAGCTCTTCGAGCCGGAGGCCGCCGCGCTGGTTGGCGCTGGCGCTGCAGCTTACGCATAGAGAGAGCGCGATATGCATCACAAGTTCATCTTTGGCGCGATCAAGTCGACCGGCTCTCGGCTTGTCAGCGCGACGCTCACCACCCAGAGTTCCGACCGTGTCGGAGACATCGTGCGTCCCCGGGGGCTCGTGAACAAAGCTGATTTTCTCAAGACGGGAACGGTCATCGCTTTTCACGATCAATCCATGCCTGTCGCGCAGCCAACGGCAATCAGTATCTTCGCCGACCGCATCGAAGGTGAGGCGCAGTTTCCACCGTCCGGCACATCGCAGAATGCCGACGAGATCTACGGGCTGATCAAAAACCGAGTGATCAACAACGTCAGTATCGGCTTTCGTGTTCTGGAATCGAGCCCGATCAGCGGCGGAGGCCTGGATATCACGAAGTGGGAGCTGCTGGAGTGGAGCTTTGTATCCGTTCCGGCAAATGCCGAGGCCGTGATCACCGCTCGTTCGCTGAAGGCCGGGCGTGTGCTGTCTGGCTCGAATGCTGGGAAGCTCCGTCAGGCGCACGATGCGGCCGAGATGTGCCGCGGCCTGGTGGCCGATGTTCTAGGCAACGCTGGCGAGACGGATGGTAAGGCGATGAGCCGAGCCGAACGTGAGCGCGATGTGCGCATGCTCGAGCTGGCGGGATTTCGGCACGTAGGCGACGCGGTCAAGACGCTGTCGCAGCGTGAGCGAGAAATGGAATTTTTGAGACGGAACGGGAGCCGATGACTCTTTCCGACGTAATCGACATGGCAAGAGCGGCCGGGCGCGATCTTGGCGATTGCGCCGCGGCCGTCGTTGCAAAGAAGCCAACCGCTCGCACGCGTTGCGAACTGCATTTCATCGTCGCTGCCGAAGGCGCCAGCGCTCGATTGCGTCGAGATCCCGATCTAACTGGCGAAGACATCGAACTATTTCAGTTGGCCTTAAAACAGGGATTCCGCAAGGCGTTTCCCCTCGAGGCTGCTGCACCGTCCGCCCGGCACAGCGAGGTATGTTGACCGTGCGGCACCCTGTGAAGAAGCGAAACGGTTCTGACCAGGTTGAACTGCTCCATCAGCGCATTGCGGAGTTAGAAGCTCTCCTCGCTCAGACAACCGCACTTGGCCAGCAGCTCGAGTTTCAACGGAATTGCTTCATTCAGGGTGCGACGGCGTCATTACGGCTGCTCAAGCTGGCAGCGTCGGGCGCGGGTACCTTAGAGGATCGATGTGCCTGCATATCGGCACTCGGAGATTGGCTGGCGGAGACATCCGCCAACGTTATTCCGCCAATTCCGTGGGTCGGCACGCAGGTTGTGAAACACTGAGAGACCGGCCATGACCGACACCGTCGACAAGATCATCATCCAGTCCGTGACGCAGGGCGTCGAGGAGACGACGAGCGAGATGCAGGGCCTCTCCAAGGCCATGGATGGTGTCACCGTCGCGGCGCAGAATGTCGATAAATCGACCGGACCTATTGATAGTAAGTTCGCCTCGCTCGAGCGCCGCTTCAGCACAACAGCCGGGCAACTCTCCCAGTTCGAGAAGGTCCAGCAGCAGGTCAACGTGGCCGTCGCCCAGAATCCGGCGCTGCTCGAACGCGGCAATGCCGTCCTGGCCGTCGCCGAACAGCGCTACGGCGGCGTCAGCCAGTCGCTGCAGAAGCAGCGCATGGCGCTGGAGCAGGTCGCCGCGGTTCAGAAGAACATCAATGTCAGCACCGGCATCCTGGGCGACACGAACACCGCGGCGCGGGCGGCCGACGTCACTGCCTACGGCAAGACGCTGGACGATCTCCGCGCGAAGTACAATCCGCTGTTCGCAGCGGGCCAGCAGTACAAGGCGACGCTGACGGAGATCAACCAGGCGGTCAAGGTCGGCGCGCTGACCGAGGCCGAGGGCATCGCGGCGCGCGCTGCGACAAAATCCTCGTTCGTCGACGAAGTGTCCGCGCTCAAGAACGCCAAGACGGCAGTCGACGACGTGGCACACTCCCATGCCGGCCTGTCGACGCAGGGGCAGGCGGCGATGCATGCCGTTCGGTCGACGGTCGAGCAGCTCGCGCTCGGCATTCCGCCGACGCAGGCCCTGGCCGGCCAGATGAACCACCTGACCTATGCCGCGACGGGCGAGGGCGGTCTCACCGGCGCGTTCAAGGAAGCCGCCGGTGTATTTGCCGGGCTGATCTCGCCGACGGCGCTGCTGGTCGGCGGCATGGCTGCTGCCGGCGCCGGCGCGCTGTATCTCGGGAACAGCTGGCAGGAAGCCAACGGGCAGGTGACGCGCGCTCTCACTGGCATCGGCGCGGCGACCGGCGCGACCGCGGCCGATCTCAACAATTTTGCCAAGACCAACTCGTCCGCGACCGGCCTGTCCATCAGTGACGCGCGAACGGCGGCAATCGAGTTCGCCAAGACCGGCAATATCGCCGTCCAGAACCTGAAAGGCGTCGGGGACGCCGTTCATGGTTACGCGGTGCTGACCGGCACGGATGCAGCGACCGCGACCAAGGACCTGGCGGCGGCCCTGAGCGGCGATCTCGTCAAGGGCGCGGAGGAGATCAACAAGACCTACATGTCGATGGATGCCAGCACGCTGGAGTATATCAGCACGCTGCAGAACCAGGGCGATCGCACCAAGGCGACGCAGGTCATCATCGACTCGATGGTTCCTGCCAACAAGCGGGCACAGGACAGTGTCACGACGCTGTCGGCGGCGTGGCGCGTTCTTGCCAATACGATGTCGCTGATCAAGAACGGGCCCGGCATCGTCGCGACCCCGCAGGACAATCTCCAACAGGCCAAGGCCGCGCAGCAGGCCGCCATCAATCCCTCGTTCTCCGACCAGCTGAACAGCGGCTTCGGGTCGTTGATGGGCGCAGACTCGCTGCCGGACTTCGCTGCGTTGGACAAGAACGTCCAGAAGGCACAGGACGACGTCGACAAGCTCGGTGCGAACGGCGCCATCGCCCTGAACAAACTGTCGACCGAGGCGCGGACCGTCGTTCAGGCGGTCACCCCGCAGATCGAGCAGATCCGGATTCTTCAACTCGAATATGAAAAGCTGCAGGAGGCCAAGGACAAGGGCGTCGCCGTCGATGGGGCGGATTCAGCCGGCATCGCCATCAAGAACCAGATCGCGTCCCTGCAGGACGCCAGGGACCAGGCAGTCAACTACAACCAGCGCGTCGCAGATATAAGCGCCAAATGGGGCGAGGTCGGTCAGTCGGCTGCGCTCGCACTGGAGAAGGCGCAGAATCAACTCCCTGTTTTTGAGGCGGTCGGCGGCGCGGCCAAGATGGCTGCGCAATACACAGCCGACTACGCCAACTATATCGACCAAGGATACGACAAGACAGAAGCGGCGGCTCTTGCGGCTTCGAACCTTCAGGCTGCGCAGGCCCAGGTCAGTTCGGCCGCGAAGGATACGCTGGCTTCGTTGCAAGACCAATATGCTGTCGCGTCTGCCAGTAATCCCCAAGAGGCGATCAGGGCGCAGGCCCAGGCGGACTATAATCGACTCGTTCGCGAAGGTGTCGACGCGAAGACGGCCGAAGGGATCGCTGCACAGGAGACGGCCAATCAGGAAGAGCAGGCGTCGCGACAGGCGTCGCTCGCAAAGCAGCAGCAAGACGATCAAGCTTCAAAGGCCCGTCAGATCGCTGACCAGAAGGCGGACAACGCCGCGGAGCAGCTCTACCAGCAGTGGCAAAAGCAGGTGGAAGTGTCGCGCGATCAGGTGGCCTTGCTGGAGGTCAAGGGCACTGCCGAGGAGGCAACCGTAAAGGCGGCCATTGCGTACCGCAACGCGATCGAGGGTGGCGCGACTTCGACGCAGGCTGCCATCATTGCCAATAATACGGGTGCAGTCGCAGCCGCTCAGTGGGCTGAACAGGCACAGAAGATCGCGGAGGCCTATGAGAACGCTCAGCGCGCTGCGCACGACGCGCAATATGCGGACATCACGCCAGGCGGCGACAATTCGTTCGGCTTCTTCCAGACCAAGGAAGGCCAGAGCAACGGTCGCGCACCTGCCAGCAGCCTGCCGATCAACACCTACATGCAACTTTTGGCGGCGAAGAACTTGCCTGGGCCGCCGAACGTTCTGGATCAGGCGAACGCATCCCTTGCCAATGGTCAGGGGCTCAATTCGACCATCGCGGCAATCCAGCGTCTGACCGCCGGAACGATCACAAACAATCCAGGCGGTTCGGCGGAAGCCATACTTCAGATGCAGCCAGGCCAACTGGGCTTGTCTAAATCCACCAATATCGCCGAATCCGACATCATCAGCCAGGTTCAGCAACTCTACGACATCAAGAATTCGCAGACCACGGACACCGCGGTCAAGAACGCAAACCTGCAGGAAGAATTGGCCTGGCTGAACAGTCGACCCGAATCGATCGCACGCGACCAGGCGATCGCGCAACTGACGCAGGCGATCCAGCAGAACAGTTCCGCGACCAGCGCTAACACTGCTTCGCTCAACCCGCTCTACAGCGGCCGCGGCGCGCTGCAGATCGGCTACTACAAGGCAGCATCCGGCCTCGACGTCGTCGCGCAGGGGCCGACATCGGGCGACCAGGTCCCGTTCCACGCCATGGTGAACGGCGGCGAGCGGATCACGATCACGCCGGCCGGCCAGTCGTCGTCCTCGAGCGTCGACAGCCGCAACATCACCATGAACATCTCGCTGCCGCCGGTGAAGACCAGTTCGGCGCGGCGCGTCCAGCGGCAATACGCCCAGGGCTTTGGCCAGGCCATGGCGGCGGCCGGAGGGTAAGGAGGGTCTATGCAGACCTATTCATTCAGTTTCGCAGGCGCCCGACCGGCCTTCCTGCTGACGATTACGCAGGCGTCCGGGGCGGTGATCCGCGTCACCGACTATGGCCGGCCGATCACGATCGGCGGGATCACCTGGCAGCCTCAGGCCGGGCTCGAGGTCGGCGATACCACCTCGACCAACAAAGGCGACTTCCCGACCGGCTCGTTCAAGGTCGCGACCAGGACGGGGAGCCTCTTCAACAGGCGCGACATCGAGAACCGGCTGTTCGAGCGCGCCGAGGTGCTGATCGAGGTCACCAACGCCAAGGTGCCGACGACCAGGGATTATGAATTCTCCGGCTTGCTGAAGGGCACCGCGTCGTTCGATCTCGACGGCAATGCGCAGTTCGAGATCCTCAACAAGTTCGCGCTGCAGCGCGACGTCTTCGTCCGCAAATACGCGATCGAGGACGACGTCGATTTCGGCGATCCGCGGCGCAACAAGATCCCGACCTTTCCGACCGTCGATGCCACCAGCCAGGATCTGTCCGACGTCGCGCGGTCCGCCGCGATCGAGGTCGGCGACCGGCGCCGCTTCCGCTACAGCTCGGCGGGCAACCCGAGCGACTACCGGAATGTCTATTGGGAGGCGACCGCTATCACGACGGGGATAACTGGAGCTAGCGCCCCGGTATCACCCAGCGTCACGCCGGGCGCCACAGTGACCGATGGCGGCGTCACCTTCACGGTCCGCAATGCCTATGCCCGGGCGTTCCAGGTCACTTCGATCATCGACGATCGGCATATCACGATCAGCGTGACCGAGCCGCGCGCCAGCGCTGTGACGACGTGGTTTGCGCCCGGCCTGCTGGTGATGCGCTCTGGCTACTGCGCCAACCGGGCGTCGAATATCGATGCCTGGGATGGCGTCAGCCAGATCGAAATGGTCGTTCCGTTCGGCGGCCTGTTGTCGGTCGGGGATTGGGGCGAGATCGCGCCCGACTATGACCGGACGCTGAACATGGCGGTCGCCAAATACGGCGCGGCGATCGGCCTGATCGCCGACGGGGGTGCCAACAACTATCGCGGCTTTCCGCACATCACCGGAGCTCGCGTGGCAACGTCGACGTTTATCCCTGGCACCACCATCGACACTCCTTCCGGCGGCTTCGGCACCGGTGGCGGCGGTGGCGGCGGCGGTGATGGCGGCGGCGGGGGTTCTATTCCGGGCGGATATACGCCATACGCGGTCGAGATTGCCGCGGGCAGCAGTTAGGGCAATGCGGCGCAGCATAAGTGCGCTCGTAAAAGGCCACGTGCCGTGTCGCGAATTTAGCTACGCCGAACGCCCCCGAAGGGGCTTGGCAAATGGCTGCAAATCAACGATTCTGATCAGTGGGCTTGATAACCCGGACGAGAGCTATAGGCCGCCATTCCCTGGCAGGAATTTGCCCCGACGCCTGGCAGCGTTGGGCGGGCGGTCGAATGAGGGCAGCGCATTGGCGTGCGCTCCAACCTGGCCATTATGGCCGGGAGGGCCGCGCCATGTCCAGAGGGCAACCTTAAAAGCGCCGCCGCCTGTCGCTTTCGCAGGTTATCAACTCCCGGCTGCCGGTCTGCCACCGGCAACGGCCTTGATAAGCCGCAATCGAAAGCGCTCCGAAAATGATCAACACCAGTCGTGCATCGCCGCCCGGCGGCGGTCGATTGTCTGTATCAGACCCCATTCCGACAAGCCCGCGGGCGTCATGCCTCCCGTCCGACGCATCGCGTGAACCAATGACGAAGGATTCTTCGAATAATTGTGAGCCGCGCGCCGACAGCGCTTCTGAGTTTTTGAGTAGGAGAGCCATCATGAATATGATCACGACGACCGCGATCGCCACCGCTGCAATTCCCACCGTCGCTCCCGCGATGCCGTCGCCGGAATCTGCTCGACGCACTGACAACAAGCTAGAGAAGCTTTTCCGGCGCCTCGAGCTTGCTCACGCGCGTGCTCAAGAGCTCGGGGACCAGGCCAGACGCCTTGATGACGATCCTCGGAAGGCTGCGTGCAAAGCTACTCTCAGCCTGTGTTGGTCTCGCGAGCTTGATGCAGTCATCCTTCAGCGACTTGGGTGGGAGGAGGAAGGAGACGACATTTCTCTCAATCCCAGTGCCTTGAGGCGGCTGCAATCATTGCGCTTCAAACGACATGATGTCGAAGATCGCGTTACCGAACTTGTCGCGGCGCAGGATGAGCTCGATGCCCTCGATCTAGAGTTGGGCATCACCGCTGCGGACAAGCGATATGAAGATGCCCTCGAAGTTTGTCACCGGCTCGTTGATCAGATCAAGGACGTGCCGGCAACGACATTGGAGGGGCTGAAAATCAAGGTGAAGGCGCTTTGCTGGTGTCGAACGAACGATTTCGGCCAGATCGATCAGTTCGAAGATGATTGCGAGACGACGGATCTAAAACTCGCCGTGAGCGTCGTTTCCGACCTGCTAGCGATGAATGCTGCTTGAATCGGGCGCTCGCAGCGAGCATAATTCGGCGACGAAATTCAGCAGGCTAAGCTTGGCCCCCACACCTAAAAGCAAACCCGCCGGTCGCTCCGGCGGGTTCTTTGATGGGGGGATGGTGCATCGCAAATAGCGATTTTCACTCCGCTCCTCGTCCGCGATGAATCTTTTGTGATTGGCGCGCGTAATCCTTCTCTGAATCAATCAGGGAGAGGAGGAGGAGACTATGCGCGATAACTTCGATCTGGACACGTTGATCATCGGCTGGGGAGCTGCGTTCTTCGGATTTGCCGTATTTGTGTGGGCGCTCGCGCATATGCATTGACGGTGCCTGGCTCTGCATTGAAGCCCGCTCCTGAACCGCTTGCTTCGCTGGAGGGCGAAATGCGCCGCTACGTTGCACTGATTCATAATAAGGCCGCCGACAACAGCGACTACGGCGTCTCGCCGCCAGGCCTGAGCAATCGCTATCGCGCGAGATCCTTCATCTTTGCTATGGCCTTGTCGGCTTTGCTCCGAGCCTCACCAAAAAGGTCAATGGCCAACAATTGACCTCCGCGCACGTTCTGCTTGCCCGCTCCGCGAACGCGGAAGGCGTTCGACGATATTTCTTCTATGTTCAGCGAACACGACACGCCACTCCACGAGCCAAAGCTCATTCTGGTCTCGAACGTCACCAGTCCGATGTTCTCGTTGGCGTCAGTTAGCTTCCAGCCCAGTTGCTGGACGGCGCTCATCGCTAGTTTAGTGATGAGCGCCATTGTGCCCGAAAACGTATCGCTCGCGCTGTCGTAGTGAACGGCGACCGGACTTGGAGGCGGCTTCACATCTGAGGACAATCCGGCCGCCGGCGCTCCGCACGACGGACAAGCCGTGGCTTTGTCGGAGATTTCGCGAGCGCATTCCCAACATTTGATCAATGCCATATGTGATGATTCCCTTTAATGAAAAATTCCCTGGGCAACTGCCGGGGCACGCGTCTAACGGCAGAAATAAACGTTAGAATTGTACCTCTCGCAAGGAAAACCGCCGAGTCTAGGTCACGCCTGGGCGCACTTTTTGCGAGGGTTTGGGAGCTTCGCGGAAGCCTTTTCCACAGGGGAGGCGGGGGGAGAGGGCTCGCGTGTGCGGACGTGAACTTGCACAAAGTTGCCAAATCACCGATATTTTGTTTCCCCTTAGCAAAAGGAGAGCGGCGGACCTACAGCACTGTTTCATGGACCGCGCGAGGGCAACGCGCGCGCCGAATTCCGCGAGAGGCCCGGCTCAGAGCTTCCGGCCATCATCCAGCAAATCGAGAGGACGATCATGTTGGAGCGAATGAATGAAACCGCTGCAGATGAGGGACAGCTCTCGCACCGCGCCGAGCTACCGCCGCAACTCGCCTAACGTCCAAATCGATCCGATCGCCATCGGTCCGGACACTCCTTTGCGGCTCAGGGTGGCCGCGCAGCTTGCTTACCCTGATGGGTCAATGACGGTCAGCGGCCTTCGCGTTGAGATCCGGCGCGGCCGGCTCGAATGCGAGAAGACAGCGAACAAAACCTACGTGACATTGGCTGGTATCGAACGCATGAGGGAAAAGTGCCTCATGGATCGACGGGCTCGTGCCTCTGCCTCTGAGAGACCCGGCGGCGGCATGGAGGCTTCCCATGACGACGCTGCTTAGGCCTCGTGAAGTAGCCGCAAGGCTAGGCGTGTCGCCAAAGACGCTCGATGGTTACGCGGACGCGGGTGACATCCGATATATCGACCTTGCTCGCGGTAACAAAAACAAGCGTCGAGCGTACACTGAAGATTTCATCACGGAATTTATTGAACGCCGCACTAAGAGGGATGTGCCGTGTCCATCTACAAGCCGAAAGGTTCGCCGTACTACCACTTCGATTTCCAAATCAAACGTCATCGGTTTCACGGCTCGACGAGCCATGCGAGCCGCCGCGAAGCTGAAAAGTTCGAACGGGTAGAGCGGACCAAGGCGCGCAAGCATCTCGAGACGGAGGGAAAGGTCTCGGTCTCGCTGCGCCTCGATGATATCGCGGACCGCTACTGGCTCGAGGTCGGTCAGCATCACGCTGGCGCGGATACGACGGAGCGCGATCTTGCCAGGTTGATCGGCTATTTCGGGCCGGACAAATTGCTGACGGATATCGACGACAACGAGGTCACAAAGTTGGTGGCCTGGCGCCGGGCACACCGGCGCACGGTCCACCGCAAGAGGCCGATGCCGAAGGACGCCGCGCCGTCTCCCGAAATCGCGCCGGCGACGGTGAACCGCAGCACAACCGAGGTGCTCAAGAAGCTCTTCACCAGGGCGAAGTCGTGGGGAGTTGAGTTCAAGCGCGAACCGACATGGAAGGATCACTGGCTGGCCGAGCCAGAGGAGCGCGTCCGCGAGCTCAAGAGCGACGAACTAACGAGCTTGGACGACACCGCGCGTGACGACTATCGCGACATCTTGGATTTTGCCGACGCCTCGGGCGTCCGCCTCAGGGAGTGCCTGCTGCGCTGGTCGGAAGTCGATTGGGACGCCAAGCAGATCGTAAAGCCGGGGAAGGGCGGCCGGCGGATCATCGTCCGGATCACACCGCTTATTCGTGAAATCCTGTGGCCGCTCCGCGGGCATCATGCCGAATTCGTGTTCACCTACGTCGCCAAGCGCACGGTGAAGCGCCGAAAGCTGGTCAAGGGGGAGCGATACCCGATCACCTACAACGGCCTTAAAACCGAGTGGAAGCGGCACCGAGCTCGTTCTGGCGTCGAGGACTTCCGTTTCCACGATAAGCGCCACGACTTCGCCACGAAGCTCCTCAGGGAAAGCCGGAACCTGAAGCTGGTCCAGAAGGCGCTCAACCACCGCAACATCAGGACGACGCTGAAATACGCGCACGTCGTCGAGGACGAGATCGCCGGCGCGATCGAGACGATGCAAGAGAAGCGGGAAACGTCCCGAAAAAAGTCCCGAACCGCGGTTCGGAAGGTCATCTAAGTCATTGATAAGGTATGATAATGATCATGCAAGGCCATCGTGCTGGGAGACTAGGGGTCGGAGGTTCAAATCCTCTCGCTCCGACCATTTTTTCAAAGCATTCGGCTTTTCAAAACACGCAGCGGCGTTGATATCGGCCCGATGCGGCCGGCCGTTTCAGGTCTCGAAATCCATCGCCGCGATCAGGCACGCCTTTTCCAGGCGGTTGTTGAGCATCGCGAGCTTGCCGGTGAACTCGGCCAGCTCGTGCTCGCTGAATTCCTCGAACACGGTTTTCTTGAACGCCTTGTGCTGCTCGGCGAGGCCCGCCAGATGCTTTCGGGTCTTGTCGGTCAGCGACAGGCGGACCACGCGCGCGTCGGCCGGAGAGGGCGAGCGACGCAGCAGCTCCTTCTGCTCGAGCAGTTTGGACTGTGTGGTCACGAACGACGGATCGACATGCAGCAGCTTCGACACCACGTTGATCGGCACGCCGTCATCCTTATCGAGATCCGAGATCGCGATGAGGATCATCCATTGCGGACCGCTGACGCCGAGCGCCTTGCCCCAGAGCTGGCGGACCCGTTCGAGATGCGAATTGATGGACGAGATCTCGAGCGTAAAGCGCTTGATGATGTCGAGATGCTCGATGGCGCGCAAACGCGCCTGATCCTTCCTGGTCACTGACACAGCTTCCCCTTCCCTAGGTGCCGACTCAGCTTTGTGCTGATTTATTTCTTGTTTCCCGCGTCGACGGACGTTTTTTCTAGTAAGTCGCTCAGGAAGGCAAGTGAACGTAAAGCAATTATGATGCGTGTGTGACGATTCAGCTATTTGGGGTGCGACAAATTTGCCCATGTGGGTGAGGTGGTTACGTCGAGCGTTGCTGGCGGGACACAGTGTGGCCGCATTCGCATTCCTGACTTTATAAACTATTTTGTTTGGCGAACTCGCCAATGCATATTGAACCCGGCGGTAGGGGAATCTCGATCGTCCCGTTGCGGTGATCGTTCAAGTCCGCCGCACTCCAGAGATTGATCTGCGGGTGCGGGGTTTGGGGAAAACGGTCTTGGACAATGCGGGAGGATCACGGGGCGCTCGCGACCCGTACTCTACGCATATGAGCAACTTGGAGGTTTAATATGACATTGGCGAAGAGCCTTATTCTGGGCTCGGCCGCCGCGCTGGTCGCGGTCGGCGGGGCACAGGCGGCCGATCTTCCCGTTAAGGCCAAAGCGGTCGAGTACGTGAAGGTTTGCTCCCTTTATGGTCCGGGCTTCTACTACATCCCCGGCACCGACACCTGCATCAAGCTGGGCGGCTTCGTCCGCGCCGACGTTGTCGTCAACGGCAACAGCGTGTACGGCCCGAACGTCAACGGCGCCAGCGGTGCCAACAACCGCTTCACCAACGGCTACACCTGGCGTTCGCGTGAAGACTTGAACATCGATACGCGCACCGCGACCGAATACGGCGTGGTCCGCACCTATTTCGATGCAGTGTTCACCTGGACGTCCGACAGCTACGCCGGCAACGGCGCTGCGCCCGGCTCGACCATCTACTCGGCCATCGGTGGCGGCGGTACGGTTGCCCCGGGCAGCGCACCGAACAACGCTGGTTCGGGCAACGTCGCTGCCGGCACGGTCGGCGTCTACTACGCCTTCATCCAGTTCGCCGGCTTCACCATGGGTAAGGCGGTCTCGCAGTTCGCTGCTCCCTGGAACGGTTATCCGGGCAACAACTACGACGGTCTCGTCGGTGGCGTGAGCACCACCAACGGCATCAACCAGTTCACCTACACCGCGCAGTTCGGCAACGGCGTCTCGCTGGCCCTGTCGGCGCAGGACCAGGTTGCCTACATGCAGGCTGGCGTGAACAACCTCGGCGTCGGCGGTGCTTACGGTTCGAGCGACTACGCCGGCACGATCGCGCCGGACTTCGTCGCCGCGCTCAAGGTCGACCAGGCTTGGGGTATCTTCCAGGCGTCGGTCGCTGCGCATGACAACCATGCTGCGTACTACGGCGGCACGGAGCTGACCGGTCATCCCGACGACAAGTGGGGTTGGGCGGGTGCGCTGGCCCTGTCGATCAAGAACATTCCGACCGGACCTGGCGACACCATCAACGTCCAGGGCGTCTACACCGACGGTGCGACCCGCTACAACATCCAGGAACTGGCCAGCCAGTTCAGCTCGATCGCCATCTTTGGCAGCACGAACCTGGCGGGCGCCTATCAAAGCGTCGGCTTCGGCACGGCGCCCGATACGGTGTTCGGCCCTGGCGGCCAGCAGCAGTCGATCAAGACCTGGGGCTTCCGCGGCGCGTACACCCACAACTGGGATCCCTACTGGAACACCAGCTTGTACGGTGCCTACGCTGCGATCATGTACAACGACACGGCGAAGTCGCTCATCTGCGGCGTTGGCGGCGTCGGTGGCACGTTCCGCACGGCCTTCGGTGGCGGCGCTGGCGTGACCAACTGCAACCCCGACTACAACATCGGACAGATCGGCGTGATCACCCGTTGGACCCCGGTCAAGAACCTGACCTTCTCGGCCGACGTGACCTACGTCCATCTCGATCAGAAGTATGCCGGCACGATCACCACCTCGTCGGGTTCGATCGGCAAGCCGTCCGCGACCTACGAGCTGAAGGATCAGGACACTGTCCAGATGCTCTTCCGCGCTCAGCGCAACTGGTAATACCGGTTGATCTGATCACGATCGAACAGAACCCCGGCAGGCAACTGCCGGGGTTTTTTCTTCGACCGGAAGAGATGGTCGTGGACGATTGGCTGCGACATTTCGGTCTACGCGAAGAACGAAGACGAGCCATGCGATTCATTGGCGGCAAACTTATTTACTTAGCTGATCTACTAAACTATATACGCCACGGCCAACACATTGAATGATGGCTCTTAGCTTGATGCTAAGCCTCCCAAACCTCCGGCAATGCCCTGCCGGAGGTTTTTGATTCACGGCCACGAACCGGCACTGGTGATCGCGATGCGCGCGGCATCGCAGGTTGCCGCTCGCAAGCAGGCGCGCGCCGCCGCGTCGATTCGACGCCGTCAAGATTTGACGGAATCGATCCGCAGTGCATTCTCGTCATTCATGGGACGCTTCAAGAACAGTCGTCTGGCTCGGATGAGCAGTGGCCATTACTGCCTGATCCGGGATCTCGGGCTGGTGAAGGGCGGCAAGGGATTGCGGCACCATGAGGTGGTCATCGACTTCTCGTGGCGCGGTCTGCTCAAGCTCATCATGAGCGCTGGCACCGCCGTCCTGCGCCGGCGCGCGCCGGTGCGGATCGAAACCGCCGAATAACGCAGGGCGATCCCGGGAGTTGAGCCGGTCATTCGTGGCGCCACGCGCTGCGCGACCAGGTCTTCAGGCGACGTGATCTCGATCAGGTCAAAGCTTGCCCACGGCGAGGGCGCGTTGCGCGACACCGCTACTGCGCTGGTCTGTTCTGATCAGCGCGTGCCGTCGGCGCAGATGCCGTTGCGCGGCTTCGGCGGTGTGAGTTCGGCGGCAGCGGCCGCATTGGAAATGCCGGCCGCGATCGTCATCAGCGTTGTCGCGACCAATCTGTTCACGATGTGCATGATCATCGTCTCCGGTTGTCGATGTCAGATTGTTCGCAACGCGGAATGATTTCGTTACGTCATCCTCCGCCTCGATCTGCTCCATGCGGCTCAACTGCGCGTGAGCAGCGGGCGCCGTTGCTGGGCGATAATTCGGTGATGTACAGTGCCGCAGTCAAACGGCCGGGACTGCGATCCGCGCTCCAGCCGAAAGCAAGAAAAAGCAGGGAAGGAACGGATCTCACATGAAGGATTTCGCCGGAAAGATTGCCGTCATCACGGGTGGCGGCACGGGCATGGGGCGCGAGCTCGCACGGCAGCTCGTTGCCGAGGGATGCAATGTCGCGATGTGCGACGTCTCGGCCGAGGCGATGGCCGAGACCAAGCGGCTCTGCGAAGTCGAGAAGCTGCCGCAGGGCCTGCGCATCACCACCCACATTGCCGACGTCTCGATCGAGGATCACTACAGGCGTTTCCGCGATGAGCTGATCGAGCAGCAGGCGACCGACAAGATCCACCTGCTGTTCAACAATGCCGGCATTGGTGGCGGCGGCAGCCTGTTCACCAACACTCGCGAGCAATGGGAGCGCACCTTCAACATCTGCTGGGGTGGCGTCTATCTCGGGGTTCGCACCTTCTTGCCGCTGCTGGTGAAGGCCGACGAGGCGCACATCGTCAACACGTCAAGCGTCAACGGCTTCTGGGCCTCGGTCGGCCTCGGCGTGTCCCACACCGCCTACAGCGCGGCGAAATTCGCCGTGAAGGGATTCACCGAGGCGATGATCAACGATCTCCGGCTCAACGCACCGCATGTGAAGTGCTCGGTCGTAATGCCCGGTCACATCGGCACCTCGATCGTGTCGAACTCGCGCAAGGTGCAGAACGGCGCCGACCAGCTCAATCCCGACGAGCTCAAGCAGGCGCGCCAGCGCCTGCAAGGGCAGGGCATCGACGTTGCCAAGATGTCGGATGCCGACATCCAGCAGCTTGCGCTCGACCGCGCCCGCATCTTTCACGACGAGGCGCCGACCTCGGCGGCTGCTGCCGCCAAGATCATCCTCGACGGCGTCAAGGCGGATCGCTGGCGCATCCTGGTCGGCGACGATGCCCACCTGCTCGACGAGCGCGTGCGCAAGACGCCGGAGCAGGCCTACACGCCGGAGTTTTATCAGGACCTCGTGGCGGCGACCGGCTGGAAGGTCGGCTGATCGGCACCTCATGAAATCCGTCATACTGAGGAGCGCGGAACGCGCGTCTCGAAGTATGCACGGCCCGGCTGGTGGCCGTGCATCCTTCGAGACGCTGCTACGCAGCTCCTCAGGATGACGGGATTAGTGCTTCCGTGTCGCTACCCGCGCATCGCGCGGTGGCGGGACCCTGCCTGATAGGCGAGGCGGTAATGTCCTGAGCAATAGGGCATGCCGCCAAGCGGCGTGTTGCCACAGAAGCAGAAATCGTCGGCGCCCGGGGTGCTGATCGGCCAGCGGCAGCGCTGCTCGCTCAATTCGAACAGCGAGCAGCTGTTGACGCTGACAATCGGGGTATTCTCGGGCTCCGGCTCGTAAACCGCCTGTAGCAACTGGAGCTGCTGCTTCGCGGTCGCCCTTTGCGCGGAGTGCGCGGTGGCTTTCTTCCGTCGCGCCCGGCGTTCGTCCGGCGTCGTGCGGGTGAGGTTCAGCCGCGACAGCTTGCCGATCACCGCATTGCGGCTGACGCCGATGTTGACGGCGATGTCGCGGCAGGAGAGGCCGGCTTCAAAGTAGATCTTGAGTTGGTCGACGCGCTCCGGCGTCCAGGTCTCTTGGTTGACAATCATCTGACGGTTCCACGTTCTGTGTTGAACCGCCGCGCCGGCACGCGCGCCCTTCGTTCTGGAGCTCCGCGCAAACGCTCCGCGTTTGTCGCGAGGATGATGCTCTCAGGGCGTGCGTCCGTTGTCGCGGATTGCAAGCAACCCGTCCTTGATGGCGAGTCGAATGCCTTCCTCGATCAGTGTCCGTGCGACGCCCGGGACGCTCGTACCGTGGGTGCCCTGTCGCACCAGCTTCTCGAGATAACCAATCGTCGAGAGCGCCAGCGTGACCGGGACGCGGTCGGTTTCGGCCTTTTCCGTAGCCATAGAAAACGCTTAACCCCGAACGCCTGTACTGAAAAGTATCTATTTAGAGTCTATTTAGGAATGTGGCAGTTCGTCAAGCCATCGGCCGCAAAATGCGAACAGCCGCGCCGGAGGTCGAGTCCGGCACGGCGTCGCGATCAGATTATTTAAGTATATTAAATGGTTAGGAGCGCAACTCGACCTTGACCGGGAACTTCTTGAGAAGCCGCTCAGCCGATTCGGCCTTGTCCGCAGGCGCGGTCACGCTCAGGTACAGCCCGCGGGACGGGTCGGTGATGGCCTCGACACTGACCTCGCCGGAAAGTCCTTCCCGAGACAGCAGCTCGCGCGCAGCCTCGCCGGCGGCGATCTCGCGCAGCTTGGGCTTGAAGATCTTGCCGACCGGCGTGACCGGCATCTCCGGGATCACCGACACCACGCGTGGTCGCGCTGGCGGCTCGAGGATGTTGTCCTGCACGAAAGCGGCGAGCGCCTGCGGATCGATATGCGCGCCGGGCTGCGCCGAGACGAACAGCATCGGCACTTCGCCGGCATAGCTGTCGGGACGTCCGACCGCTGCGGCCAGTGCGACGCCCGGAAACGCCAGCGCGGCGTCTTCGATCGCGCGCGGATCGATATTGTGGCCGCCGCGGATGATGACGTCCTTGGCGCGGCCCATGATGTAGACGAAGCCGTCGGCATCGATGCGGCAGATGTCGCCGGTGCGCAGCCAGCCGTCGCGGAACGCCTCTTCGGTCTGCTTCTTGTCGACGTAACCCGCGAACACCTGCGGGCCTCTGGTCAGGAGTTCGCCGACCGGCGAGGGCCACGGCCCGGTGTGCAGCTTGCCGCCCTCGAGGATCGCGAGCTCGACCAGCGGATTGCGGGTGCCGACGCTCTCGGCGCGCGGCTTCACACCGTGCACGTCATGCGTGATGGCGCCGGCAAGCTCGGTCATGCCGTAGAGCTGCTGGATGCAGGGACCGCCCCAGGTGGCGAGATAGCGCCGTTCGATTTCCGGCGGGCAGATCGAGGCGCCGGTGGCGGTGACGCGCAGGGTCGAGATGTCGCTGTCCGCGACCGGGATGTCGGCCAGCGCGCCGAGCGTGGTCGGCACATTGCCGGAGATGTTGACGCGGTATTTCTCGATGATCTTCCAGAAATGCGTGATCAGCGCCGGATCGCGCGCGCCGGCGGGGCCGGGGATGAAGATCGTCGTGCCGGCCGCCAGGCAATTGGCCGTCGTGCAGAACAGGCCGCCGACATGGAACAGCGGCATCGTGATCATTGCACGTTCGCCGCAGTGGAAGTCGAGCGCCATCCGCGAGGATAAGGTGGAGGCGACCATCGCGCGGTTGGTGAGCCGCGCCACCTTGGGATGACCGGTGGTGCCACCGGTCGGCAGCATCACCGCGACACGGTCGGCTTCGCTCATGTCGCTCGACTTGCCGTAGTCGTCGCGCCAGGCCGGATCAGGGCGCAGCACCTCGCCGTCGAAGGAAATGCTGCCGTCGAGCGGCGCGATCACGATGCGCTTGAGCGAGGGCACTTCGCGCTGCAGCCCCTCGACCCGCTCATAGAGTCCGCCCGGCATTCCCGGCGGCGGCGCGATCAGCAGTTTCGCATTGATGGCATTGAGCTGGGCTGTGATCGCTTCCCGGGTGAACAGCAGGTTGAGCGGCTCGGCGACCCCGCAGGCGGCGGCGCCGAAGATCGCGACGATGCTGGCCGGACAGGCCGGCAGCAGGATCGCCACCGCATCATCCTTGCCGATGCCTTGGCCGCGGAAATAGGTTTCGGCCGTCTTGATGCAGCCCATCAGCTGATCGTTCGAAATCACGACCGGGTTGGGATCGAGCGGCGATCGCAGATAGATCGCAGCTTCGGCGTCCGGCGCCCCCTGCGGGCCGCGGGCGATGAGATCGAGGATGCGCGGGCAGGCGGCGAGCGTCTCCTGCATCTCCTTGTCGCGCGCAGCCTCGTCGGCCGGCGAAAGCCTGTCCTTCAGCATATCCGTCCCCGTCCATTTTTGTTTCGTTGGTACGGAGATTGTATCGAGCCACGCTTGCGGAACACAAGTGCGGCTTACCGACCGTCCGTCAGCCGTGAACGACCGATTTGGCGATCATACAGTGAATGCCCTTGGAGCCGTTGACGGTCTGGGTGACCCGCAGGTCGGCGGCCAGGCTGCACAGCGTGTAGGCGTCCTCGCGGGAGAGATTCCGCTTCTCGCCGAGCAGCACGATCATGTCGCGCAGCGACCGCACCACGCACTGGTCGAGATCGGGATCCATCGCCATGGTGATGTAATGGTCCGCGGTCTCGGCGCGCGGATAAGTGAGCTTGAGGTCCTTGCGCAGGGTGAGGCGGAAGCGGCCGGTCAGCGCGGTCTCGATCGCGGTGACGCAGACCTCGCCGTCGCCCTGTACGCCATGGCCGTCGCCGCAGGAGAACAGCGCGCCTGGCACGAACACCGGCAGATACAGCTTGGCTCCGGCGCCGAACTCCTTGTTGTCGAGATTGCCGCCCATCGCGCGCGGGATCAGCGAGGAGATGCGGCCCCAGGCCGGCGGCGGCGAGACGCCCATCACGCCGAAGAACGGCTTCAGCGGCAGGTCGAGGCCCCAAGGCATGCGGCCGACCATCCGCGCACGATCGAGCGGGATGTTGAGGATGCGGGTCTCGTGGAAATCATCGGGCAGGGTGCCGGACAACGGCTTGATCAGGTTGTATCCCCAATCCTGGCGGAGCTGGACGTCGAGGATGTCGACCTCGAGCACGTCGCCGGGCTCGGCGCCGGCAACCGCGATCGGGCCGGTCAGGATGTGCCCGGGCACCATCCGCTCGCTCTTCGCATGGATGTCGTCGAGCTCGGGCGGGATGTGGAATTTGCTTCGGTCGGGCACCACGTCGGCACCACCGCTGACGGTTTCGATCGTGACCTCGTCGCCGCTCGTGATCGTGAGGACCGGCTTCAGCTTGGCGTCAAAGAAGCCCCAATGGCAGGTTTCGGGGCTGGACTTCAGATGATGGGTCATGTGACGGCTTTTGATTAGTTTCCCAGCAGCGTATGACGCTGTAGCAGAACTTCGCAGAGGCTTCCCTTGTTTTTTGTGCTCTCCAAGACGCTCGGCATCATGCTGCTGCCGATCAATTTCCTGATCGGGATCGGCGTGATCGGCGCGGTGCTGCTGCTGACGCGGTTTGCCCGTCTCGGCCGCAGGTTGATGGTGGCCTCGCTGCTGCTGCTCGCGATCTGCGGCTTCTCGCCGCTCGGCAATGTCCTGATCTCAACGCTGGAGCAGCGCTTCCCGCCATGGGACGCCTCGCGCGGCGCGCCCGACGGCATCATCGTGCTCGGCGGCTCGATCGATGCCGATCTGTCGGTGGCGCATGCGACGCCTGTCGTGCGCAGTGCGGCCGATCGCGTCATCGCGGCGGCGGCGCTGGCGCGCAAATATCCGAACGCGCGCCTCGTGTTCACCGGCGGCAGCGCCAACCTGATCTCGAATGATGCGCGCGAGGCCGACTACGCCGCCGAAATGTTCGAAAGCCTCGGCATCGCCAAATCGCGGTTGATCATCGAGCGCCGCTCGCGCAACACCGTGGAGAACGCCGAGTTTTCCAAGGCGCTGGTCGACCCCAAGCCGGGCGAGCGCTGGCTGCTCGTTACCTCGGCCTATCACATGCCGCGCTCGGTCGGGCTGTTCCGCAAGGCGGGATTCAACGTCGAGGCCTATCCGGTCGACTGGCGCGTCGGCAATGTCTTCAGCTTCGCGACGCTTTCGATCGAGGGCCTGTCGCGCACCGATCTCGGCACCCGGGAGTGGATCGGGCTGCTGGCCTATCATCTGGCCGGAAAAACCGACGATTTGCTGCCGGGACCGGGCCCGCGTTGAGCGACGAGCTGGTCGCTTCCGTCGACTAATCTGATTCTTGTCTAACGCATTTTCTTCACGCGAACCGGTACCCACTTCGCTCGAAAATGCTCTAACATCACACCAACAGGCAGCGCCAAGCTGCCGATCACGGGAGTTCACGCCATGCAACAGCAGACACCGCCGGAACAGTTCGATCTCGCCGCGATCGTGGCCGACCTGAACAATCTGCTGCGGCTGAAGACCACGGTCATCGGCATCAAGATGTTTGCGCGCGTCGAGGAGATGGAGGCGATCCCGAAGATCCGCCGTCCGTCGGCGGTTCACACCACGGACCAGATCGTCAGCATGGCCTCGCGGCTCGGCTGGACCGTCGGCATCACCGGCGACGATCTGGTCGGCGCGCAATGCCGTGCAGTGATCGGGCTCGCGCCGCAGGACGAGAAGTGGCTCGCCGGCGAGAACTATGTCGGCGTTTGGCACGGCACCGCCGAAGACGCGCGCAAGCGCCAGGAGGCGCTCGACGTGGTGCCTTACGGCCAGTATCAGGCGATGGCGGTGAGCCCGCTGACCAGCGGCCGTCTCAATCCGCCCGACATCTGCCTAGTCTATGCGACGCCGGGGCAGATGATCATCCTGATCAACGGGCTGCAGTACACCGGCTACAAGAAGTTCGAGTGGGGCGTGGTCGGCGAGACCGCGTGCGCGGACTCCTGGGGCCGCGCGCTGAAGACCGGCGAGCCGAGCCTGTCGCTGCCGTGCTTCGCCGAGCGCCGCTACGGCGGCGTGCCCGACGAGGAGATGCTGATGGCGCTGCCGCCGGCCTATCTGGTGAAGGCGATCGCGGGCATGAAGCAGCTCGCCAAGAACGGCCTGCGCTATCCGATCGCGCCCTATGGGATCCAGGCCGACGTCCGCGCCGGCATGGGGGTGTCTTACAAGAAATAGGAGCATCTTCCGTCATTGCGAGGAGCGGAGCGACGACGCAATCCATCGCTCCGCACACGCGGTGAAATGGATTGCTTCGCTGCGCTCGCAATGACAAAACGGGGCAATTTCGTTGTGTGGGAGCCTGATCCATGTCCTCGTCGAAACTCGACATCGTCGTCTACGGTGCGACCGGCTTCACCGGTCAGCTCGTCGCCGAATATCTCGCGGCGCCTTATCGCGACGGCAGCCTGAAATGGGCGATGGCCGGGCGCAGCAAGGACAAGCTCGCCTCGGTTCGCGATGCGATCGGCGCGCCCGCTGATACGCCCTTGATCGTTGCCGATGCCAGCGATGCCGCTTCGCTGAAGGCGATGCTGGCGCAGACCAAGTCTGTCATCTCGACGGTCGGTCCGTATCAGCTGTACGGCAATGAGCTGATCGCGGCCTGCGTGGAAGGCGGCACCGACTATTTCGATCTCTGCGGAGAGCCGGTCTGGATGCGGCAGATGATCGACAAGTATGAAGCCGCGGCAAAGGCCAGCGGCGCGCGCATCGTGTTCTCCTGCGGCTTCGACTCGGTGCCGTTCGAGCTCGGCGCGTTCTTCGTGCAGGAGGAAGCCAAGCGCGTGTTCGGTGCGCCGGCGCCGCGCGTCAAGGGCCGCGTGCGCGACATGCGCGGCACGCTGTCCGGCGGCACGGCCGCGAGCGCCAAGGCAACCTTCGATGCGGTCGCCAAGGACTTGAGCCTGGTCGCGATCCTCAATAATCCCTTCGCGCTGACGCCGGGCTTCGAGGGGGCGAAGCAGCCGCGCGGCAGCAAGCCGGCTTACGAGGAGGATCTGCACTCCTGGACCGCGCCGTTTATGATGGCGCTGATCAACACGCGCAACGTCCACCGCTCCAACATGCTGATGGGCTTTCCCTACGGGCGCGACTTCGTCTACGACGAGATGGTCCTGACCGGCCCGGGCGAGAAGGGCGAGGCCAATGCAAAGAAGGTGATGGCGCTGAATTCCGAGAAGACCGGTCCCAGCGCGCCAAAGCCGGGCGAGGGGCCGTCCAAGGAAGAGCGCGAGAACGGCCGCTACGATCTGCTCTATCTCGCGGTCGCGCCCGACGGCCGCATGGTCCGCGCCGGCATCAAGGGCGATCGCGATCCCGGCTACGGCTCGACCTCGAAGATGATCTCGGAATGCGCGATCTGCCTGCTGCGCGATACGCCCGACGTCGCCCCCGGCTTCTGGACGCCGGGAGCCGCGATGCAGGGTAAGCTGATCAAGCGCCTGGTCGATCACGCCGGGCTGACGTTCGAGGTCGAGAAGTAAGCTTTCTTACCTCGCCCCGCTTGCGGGGAGAGGTCGAAATTCGCGTAGCGAATTTCGGGTGAGGGGGTACAGGTCTTTCCAGGCACGTTGCCCGTGGAGAGAGCCCCTCACCCCAACCCTCTCCCCGTGAAGGACGGGGAGAGGGAGAAGGCACTACGCCGCCGCCCGCGGATTATACGCGTACATGAAGTCCATGCCCTTGGACGACACCGGCAGCAGCAGCTTCAGCATGTGATCGCGCAGCCAGGCGCCGGTCGCGCTGAACTCGCGCTTGCTGTTGCCGTTGCGGCGGGCGATCGCCACGATCTTCTCGGCGCGCGGGCGCCGCTCGTGCTCGAACGCCTGGAATGTCAGGCCGAGCTCCTGGCCGTCGCGCATCAGGATGCCGAGCCGCAGCGCGTCTTCCAGCGCGAGCGATGCGCCCTGGCCGGCATGCGGGCTGGTGGCGTGCGCGGCATCGCCGATCAGCAGCGTCCGCTTGCGCGACCAGGTCGGCAGCGTCGCGACGTCGAGCGTGTCGGTGACCACGATGTTCTCGGCGGCCTCGATGATATCGGGGATCGGCGCGTGCCAGCCGGCGTGGAATTCGCGCAGATGCTGCCTGATGGCGTCCTGGCTTTGCAGGCGATACGCCGCCGCGGTCATGCCGTGCGATGGCTGTGTGCTCCACCACATCCCGCCCGTATCCGGATCGGGGCTGCACAGGCCATAGCCGAAGAAGCCGCTTTGCCCGAACGTGGTCTCCACCTTCTGGCCGATCGAGAGGCGCTCGAACATGGCGCGTGGCACGAATCCGCCGAAGCCGATCAGCCCGGTGTCGAACGGCGTCGGTCCGTCAGGAATGACGTGACGCCGCACCGCCGAGTGCACGCCGTCGGCGCCGATCACGAAATCGCCCTCGGCGGTGGTGCCGTCGTTGAAATAGGCGATGACCGGCTGATTGCCGCGGTCCTCGATCTTCACCAGTTTCTTCTCGAAGAACACCGAGACGTTGGAACCCCAGGCCTTGTCGATCAGCGTCTCGTTCAACGTCGCGCGGCACATGTTCACCGCGGGCTGGCCGAAGCGCTGCTGCATGTTCTGGTTGAGCGAGCCGAGCTTCTTGCCGCTCTGTGAATAGAAGTCGAACGATTCGGCGATCGAGCCGTTGCGGATCAGTTCGTCGGCGAGGCCGAGCTCCGCCAGCACATGCATGCCGTTGGGCGCGATCTGCAGGCCGCCGCCGATGCCGGTGGAATAGGGCCAGGCTTCATAGAGCTCGGCCTCGATGCCAGCGCGGGTCAGGAACATCGCGGTCACTGGACCCGCGATGCCGGCGCCAATGATCAGAGCTTTACGGGGACGTCTCGTCATGCCTTGCTCCATGCATCCGTGTGGGCTACGAAAGGTTAGTTGCTAATTATCTTAGTTTATAAGATATTAGGCAAGTAAGATATAGGAGCAGCTTTGTCAAGTGCGAAGTCGCGCGAAGCGCTGGTGCAGGAACTCGAGGAGGCGATGCGCCGGTCATCCGCGCAGGGCGTGATGTACGGCCAAGCCGTTGCGGAAGTTGCCGGAATCTCCAATTCCGACATGGAATGCATGGACATCCTGCTGCTCGAGGGGCGGGTGACCGCCGGCCGCCTTGCCGAGGTGACCGGGCTGACCACCGGCGCCATCACGGGCGTGGTGGATCGGATGGAGAAGGCGGGTTACGTGCGCCGCGAGCGGGACGAGAGCGACCGCCGCAAGGTCTTCATCTCGGTGATCGAGGAAAAGGCCGCCGAGATCGGCAAGTTCTACGTGCCGATGCAGGAGGCGATGCTCAAGGTCTGGAGCAGCTACACCGAAGACGAGTTGCGGCTGCTGCTGCGCTTCGCCAATGACGGCTACAAGGGGGTGCTGGAGGCGACCGCCGCGCTGAAGAGCGTGATCGACACGCCGCCCGACCAGCGCGCCAAGCTCAAGATGCCGCCGAAGTCTCGTCGCTGACCTCGAGCGATGTCGCGCGGTAGCGTTCGGCCGCCGCGTACATGCCCCACATCGTGCCCAGCATCATCCAGAAGTGCCGCCAATGGTCGGTGTCGATGATGAAGCTTTCGCCGGCGATGCCGAGGAATGCCGAGAAGATCGCCAGATAGTCGCGCTGCCACGGCACCCGCATGTAGATATAGCGGAAGCCGATGATCGCGCTGACGAACACCAGCGCCGGATAGCAGATGCCCGAGATCCAGCCGCCTGACATGAAGGCGTTGAGGAAGGAGTTGTGGGTGTCCTCGGGGAAGTAGGTGTGGAATTGCAGTGGCCCGATGCCGAACGGCAATTCCAGTGCCATCTGGGCGCCGAGGATGTGGCGGCCGAACCGGCCGAAGCGGCCTTCGTCGTAGCTCTGGTCGAAGCTCGCGCGCTGCTTGAACATGTCGGCGACCGTGCCGATCGACAGCAGCACCGCGATCAGCGCAACCGCCAGGATCGCAGCGATCAAGGTCATCACGATGATGCGCGAGCGTTGCGACTGCGAACGGCTGGTGAACACCATCAGCGCCAGCATGAACGCCGCGGTGATCACGAGGCCACCCCAGGCGGCGCGGGAGAATGACAGCAGGATCGCGAGCGAGATGATGCCGAAGGCGATGGCGTTGCGAAACGCCTTGCCGAAGCGGTCGGAGACCACGCTTTGCAGCGTGAACAGCGCGGGCAGGATCAGGAACGCGCCGAGCACGTTCGGATCCTTGAAGGTGCCGCGGGCGCGATCATACAGCGTCAGCAGGTCGTAGCCGCCGGGCACCAGATGGAAGTAGCCGGCGATACCC
>NZ_JASGSR010000078.1:0-37525 GCF_040446015.1 Bradyrhizobium sp. INPA03-11B | reverse complement strand
GGCCTATGTCGGTAATCTCATACTTGACTGTCGGAGGAATGGTCACAGTTCTCGTTTCGATAATGGCGCCCTCTTGCTCAAGCTTATGCAGCGTTCGGGTGAGCGCGCGCTGCGGCATTCCTCCGACATCGCGTCTCAATCTGCTGAGACGCTTCGGACCGTCGCGCAGTTTCATGAGCACGATCATGCTCCAATCCCGTATTACTTTAGACAGAGCGGGTGGGAGGTCGCGACTGTGCCCGGGCTTCCGGATCATCAATGCGCATCGGTTTGTCGGCTTAACCAACCGACATACTTCGTTGGTGCCGCCTTGCATCCGGAGCGGCGCTATGCTCGAGCCGCGATGAAATCTGTACGGGTCATCCCTTCCTGACTAACGGACATACGCTATCTTTGAGAGGACGGAACGCCTGCTCACCTGGGATCACCTCGCGTAACTTGTAGAAGTCCCAATCACCTTTGGATTCCGACGGCTTCTTCACTTCATACACATACATGTCGTGCACCATACGCCCGTCTTCGCGGATGCGGCCGTTCTTGGCGAAGAAGTCGTTGATCGGCATCTCGCGCATCTTGCTCATCACGGCCTGGGCGTCGTCGGTGCCGGCGGCCTGAATCGCCTTCAGGTAATGCATGGTCGAAGAATAGTCGCCGGCATCGCCCATGTGGGGCATTCGCTTCATCCGGTCGTAGAATCGCTTCGACCACGCACGGGTCTCATCGTCACGGTCCCAGTAGAAGGCGTTCGTCAGCACCAGTCCCTGAGCTGACGAGAGGCCGAGCGACTTGATGTCGGTAATCCAGACCAGCAGTCCCGCCAGCGTTTGGCCGCCTTGCGGGATTCCGAACTCCTGGGCGGACTTGATCGAATTCACCAGCACGTTGCCGGAACCGGCGAGCGCCACGACCTGCGCTTTCGATGACTGCGCCTGCAGCAGGAAGGAGGACTGATCGGATGTCTCGACCGGATAGCGGACCGATCCGACGACCTGGCCGCCCATCGCCTTGACGACCGCCGAGGTGTCGGCCTCGAGCGCATGCCCGAACGCGTAATCGGCAGTGAGAAAGTACCACGACCTCTTGCCATCCTTGGCCAGCGCACTGCCTGTCCCGCGCGCGAGCGCGTAGGTGTCGTAAGCATAGTGGACGCTGTTGGGCGTACAGGCATCATTGGTGAGGCGGGATGAGCCCGAGCCGTTAATGATGGCGATCCTGTTCTTCTCTTTCGCCAGCTGAGAGACGGTGAGCGCGATCGAGGAGTTGATCAGGTTGGCGACCATGTCGACATGGTCAACATCCAACCATTTCCGCGCCAGCCCCGATGCAATATCAGGCTTGTTCTGGTGGTCTGCGACCAGCACCTCGATGGGCTTGCCCAGCACCTTGCCGCCGAAATCCTCGACGGCCATCTTCACCGCAGTCACCGCCCCTTCTCCGGACTCGTGGGAAAACTGACCCGACATATCGGTCAGCACCCCAATTTTGACGACGTCGTCGGAGATCGCAGCGGTTTGCGCGTTAGCAGCACAGGGGAAAATGACTGCCGCCGAAGCAGCGATAAGAAATTGGCGCACTCCAGCTTTCATTGCTTCCTCCCGTGGAAAACGACTGCGGCGATCTGCTCTACACAGGCAGCGCCACTATTACTTGCATAACTAGACTGATTTTCCGGAGAGAGTCAATCGGGGATAGTGTTGATCGAATCCGGCGTTGAATGGCGTCGCCGCGACGGCAGCCCGGCAGGGAAAATGCTCACCAGAGCGAGGTTTGAAATTGCGATCCCGAAGGCGAAGCCGGCGACGAAAGGCAACCAGGTCAGGCCGACAGCGTCCGCGCGAGCCGGACGCGTTTCAGAGTTGACTGAGGAGACCGGAGGTCAGAGCCGCCACACGGCGGCTGCGCCCGTTCACAAGAAGCTCATAACCCGCCAATGCAGAGATATTTGATCTCGAGATAATCCTCGATACCGTATTTGGAGCCCTCGCGCCCGTTGCCGCTTTCTTTCATACCGCCGAAGGGCGCGACCTCACTTGAGATGATCCCTTCATTGACGCCCACGATGCCGTATTCGAGCGCCTCGGCGACGCGGAAGATGCGGCCGATGTCGCGCCCATAGAAATAGGCAGCCAGGCCGAACTCGGTTGCGTTGGCGAGCTTGATCACCTCCTGCTCGGTGCTGAAGCGAAAGACCGGCGCGACCGGACCGAAGGTCTCCTCCCTGAAAATCAGCATGTCCGGTCTGGCATCCGCAAGGACCGTCGGCTGGTAGAAGGAGTGTCCGAGCGGATGGCGCGCTCCGCCTGTCACGACACGCGCGCCCTTCCCTACGGCGTCGGCGATATGCTCCTCGACCTTTTCGACAGCCGCCGTATTGATCAGAGGCCCGATAGTGACATCCGGCCCAAAGCCGTCGCCGACCTTCATTGCGTTGACTGCCTCGGTGAGCCGGCTGACGAAGGCGTCATAGACCTTGTCCTGCGCAAACAGGCGGTTGGCACAGACGCAGGTTTGCCCGGCGTTGCGATATTTGGAAGCCATGGCCCCCTTCACTGCAGCTTCGATGTCAGCGTCGTCGAAAACGATGAACGGCGCATTGCCGCCAAGTTCCATGGACGTGCGTTTGACGGTGGCGGCCGCTTGCGCCATCAGCTTCTTGCCGATCTCCGTCGAGCCCGTAAACGTGACCTTGCGTACGGTCGGATTGGAGGTCATTTCGCCGCCAATTGCACCGGCTGCCCCCGTTACGACCGACAGGACGCCCTTGGGAATCCCTGCACGTTCGGCTAACGCGGCAAGCGCCAGCGCCGAGAGCGGCGTCTGGCTTGCCGGCTTGACGACCATCGTGCAGCCCGCCGCCAGTGCGGGACCAGCCTTCCGGGTGATCATGGCTGCAGGAAAATTCCAGGGCGTAATCGCAGCGCAGACACCAATCGGCTGCTTCAGCACGATGATGCGCCGATCAGCGGAGAAACCTGGAATGGTGTCGCCGTAGACGCGCTTGCCCTCCTCGGCGAACCACTCGATGAACGAGGCGGCATAGGCAATCTCGCCGCGACTCTCCGCCAATGGCTTGCCCTGCTCGGCAGTCATGATGATCGCGAGATCCTCCTGATTGGCCATCATCAGGTCGAACCATCTCCGGAGGATTGCGGCACGCTCCTTTGCCGTCTTCGCACGCCATGCTGGCCATGCCTCGTCAGCGGCTGAGATGGCGCGGCGTGTCTCAGTGGCGCCCAAGTTCGGGACCGTCGTGAGTATGATGCCGTTTGCGGGGTTGGTAACTGTCAGCGTAGCACCGTTGTCCGCTCCAACCCACGCCCCCCCGACAAGGCAGGTGCTACGCAGCAAGGAAGGGTCCTTGAGCTCGGGGGCGGTGCTTGCGATCTTCACATTTGCGGTCATGCGTCACTATCCTGCAGATCTGGACTCGAACGCGGCGCGCAGTTTGAAGCGCATGATCTTGCCAGAGCCCGTTCTTGGAATCTCGTCGACGAACGAAACGCTTTCGGGCACCTTGTAGGATGACAGGTGTTTGCGGCAATGCCCGAGAATTGCTTCGCTGTCCGGCGAGGCCACGCGGCTCACCACAAAGAGAGCCACCACTTCGCCCAGGTGCTGATGTGGCACTCCGACGACAGCACAGTCGATCACTTGCTCGTGACCGCCGACGATCTCCTCAATCTCGGCCGGAGCGATATTCTGCCCGCCGCGAATGATCAGCTCCTTGAGCCTGCCAGTAATGGCCAGAAAGCCGTTCTCGTCGCTCCTTGCGAGATCTCCCGTGTGGTACCAGCCATCGCGCAATGCGGTCGCGGTCTCATCCAGCTTGTTGTGGTAGCCGAGCATTACGTTCGGTCCGCGAACGATCAACTCGCCCTCGGATCCCTGAGCGACGTCCTTCCCGTCCTGGCCGACGATCCGAACACTGAGGCCAGGGACCGGCAGGCCGCAAGACCCGAGCACCCGTCCGCCGCTCGGCCAGTTCATCGTGACCATGGTGGACGTCTCGGTGATGCCGTAGCCGTCCAGAAGCTTGATGCCGAACTTCGACTCGAATTCCCTGTTGAGTGGCGCCGGCATGATGGCGCCGGCGGACAGGGTGAGCCGTATCGCACCGAGTTTCAATCTGTCCTCGCCCTTGGTCGCCTCAAGCAGGTAGTGAAACATCGTCGGCACGCCCGGAAAAACCGTAAACTTGCCGGTCGACAGCAACCGAAGCACATCGCTCGTGGAGAACTTCTCCATAATGTATTCGCTCGCGCCAACCGCGAGGACACCAAGCACGGACAGATTCAATGCGTACGAATGGAATAACGGCAGTGGCGAGAGAAGGGTGTCGGTGTCCGACAACATTGCGATGGGAGCCCAGCACGATGCAGTGACCCATAGCATGCTGTGGGTCGACAGCAGGACACCCTTGGCGCGTCCGGTGGTTCCAGACGTATAGATGATGAACGCCGGCTCATGCATCGTGAGAGAGTCGCGCGGCGCAGAGACCGCTCTTTTCATCGCGAGGTCTTCGTAGCGATGGCCCTTGCCCTTCGCCTGGCCGCGTTCGATGAGGACGACTGTGCCGAGATCCGGACACTGCTGTCGGATCGCTTCGATGAAACCGGACCTCTCGTCGGTGGTGATCACCATCGAGCACGCGGCATCCTGCAACCGGTAGACGACTTCGCCCTCCGTTGCATCGTAGCTTATCGGGACGCTGACCGCACCGGCCCGGGCAATAGCGAAACAGGCTTCGACCCATCGTACGCAGTTAGGCAGGAAGATCGCGACCCGGTCGCCGGACCGGATCCCCAGATCGGCGAAATGGCCGGCAAGGTTTGCCGTTCGGCTCGCAAGTTCGCCGTAGGTGACCTTTCCCCCGGCGTCCTCGAATGCGATCTTTCTTCCACGCTCTCCCGCATGCCGCTGGATCAACACCGGGATGGGCGCAATCAGGTCAGTCTGCAGCATTTGCTCCTCCCTCCGCTCCGCCTTGCTTCCGGCCTCAGACCATGCTGAAGCCGCCGCTGATGCTGATCACCTGCCCGGTGATCCAGCCCCCATGCGGCGAAGCCAGCATCGTCACCATGGGCGCGATATCGTGCGGCTGGCCCAGTCGACGCAACGGATAGAATTTTGTGAGCTTCTCGCGATTGGCATCGACCCAGTCACGATCGTGCGCAGTCTCGATCAGACCGAGCGAGATCGTATTGGCCGTCGTACCGAAGCGCCCGAACTCCCGCGCAAGGGACTTCATCAGGCCGATGACGCCAGCGCGCGCCGCGGCGACAATCGCGAGGCCCGATTCACCTACGCGCGACGAGTCGCCGACCATCGCGATGATCCGGCCGTCACCGCTCTTTTCGAGATGAGGCGCTGCCGCTTTCGAGACATGGATCGCACCATAGAGACAGATGTTGATCTGCTTCTCCCACTCCTCGGGTTTTGTTTCCACGAAACGGTTGCGGAGTGCTACGCCAGCATTATTCACAACAATGTCGAGACGACCGAAATCCTTCGCGACGCTATCGACCATCTTCGTGACCGCGCCGTAGTCGGCAACATCGGCCTGGTAGGCGATGGCCTTGCCGCCGGCCGCTTCGATCGCGGCGACGACATTCGCCGCCTCATCCTTCGAACCACGGTAGTTCACGGCCACAGCCGCGCCCTCCGCTGCGAGGCTCAACGCAATTTCGCGTCCGACGTCTCGTGCCGCGCCGGTGACCAGCGCGACCTTGCCCTTGAGTTTCATGTCCATGAATCTGTTCCTTATCTACTGCCTGGATCTGATTGAAAGAGACGCCACCTGGCACATGCGGCCTACCGCACGGTGCCAGACTTCATGTCAGCACCATCTGAATTTCGGCTGTCGCTTTTCCGCAAACGCCTGACGGGCTTCACGGTAGTCTTCGCTATCCGAGGCGCGGTCGATCAGCTCTTCGGCGAGCGGCCCGTCACCGCCCATAGCAGCCTCGTTGAGTATGTATTTTGCTCCCGCGACCGACAGGGGCGCTTTTGACGATATCCGGGCGGCCAGGCTTTGCGCATCGCCGAGCGGATCGTCCGCGACCCGGTCCACGAGACCCATTTGGAGCGCGGCCCGGGCATCGATACGCTCCGCGGCGAAAAGGATCCGCTTCGCGTTGGTAAGGCCGACCAGCGACATGAGCCGGCGCGTGCTGCGCACTCCGTAGACGATGGAGAGATTGGCGGCCGGGATTCCCAGCATGGCTGTCGGCCTCGCGAAGCGGAAATCACAAGCCATCGACAGATGGCATCCGCCGCCGAGGCAGTATCCGGAAATCACACCGATCACGGGCTGCGGCGCGCCAGCGATCGAGTCCGAACAAGCGTCCACGGCAACCTCGTAAGCCTTGCTTGCGGGACCATCGGCCCTGACCTTGCCGAACTCGGCTATATCAGCACCGACGCTGAAGTCCTCCCCGGCTCCCGTCAGAATGATCGCCCTGACCGCCCGGTCTTGAGCGAGTTTCCCGAACGTTTCTGCCATACCTTTCCACATGGCAAGGGTCATGGCGTTCCGTGCATCAGGTCTGTCGATGGATACAGTCGCGACCCCGGCTTCGATCGACAAGGTGATATTCGTCATCTCAACCACGCCCTTTCAGGTGCCGGCCGATCGGCCGCCTTCGCTGCTCGCTCGACGATTTCGCGCAGGCTGTCGAGAAATCGCGTCGCGATTTCCTTTGCGGCAGCGTCGACCCTCCGCACACCCAGTCTCGTCAACCTCTGGCAAATTCTTGCCTCGGCGAAGTACGAAAGTTCGGTGCCTTCGGACGATTCATCGAGCCTGACTTTTGCCAGCCCTGTAACAAAGCCCCCCGCACCGGCATTCGCTTCGCCGGCTATGGTGCATGTCACCGGAGGTTCGACGTCGAACAGTCGAACCTCACCCTTGAACCTGGCAGCGATGGGTCCGATCGCTATTGCCGCCGTCGCAACACCCTGGCCGCTCGCCGTCCATTCGAATGTTTCGCAACCGGGAAGGCATTGCTTCATCACGGCTGAATCACTGAACGCCTGCCACAGGTGCTCTCTTGACGCCTTGAACCGCACTGTTCCGAACATATCCATCGCCGGTCCCTCTCAGGCTGCCACGGTGTGGTCGCGCGTCAGAAGTGGAACGATTGCTTCCTTCAAACGATCTGGCAAGGCGACTGGCTGACTCGTTGCCCGGTCAACATACACATGCACGAAGTGGCCTTGCGCGCATGCATCGTCGTCATCATCGCGAAACAGGCCAACCTCGTAGGTGATGCTGGTATTGCCCTGCCGGCCAACCCGAAGCCCCGCGTGCACGACCGACGGAAAGGATATTTCCTTGAAATAGCCGCACCTGGTCTCGGCAACGAGACCAATGACGGGACTATGCTTGATGTCCAGGACACCGCTCTCGATCAGAAACTGGCCGACCGCCGTATCGAAGAAGGAATAGTAGACCGTGTTGTTGAGGTGCCGGTAGGAATCGTTATCCATCCAGCGCGTCGTCATGACGCGAAAGTGCGCATAGTCCGAGCGGCGATGCGGACGCGCGCGTTCGGTCATAGCGCCTCTCCGTAGATGGCGAGCGCATCGTCGAGCGTCACCTCGCGCGGATTGTTGATGAGAAGCCGCTGCTGCTTCATCGCATCTTCGGCCAGCTGTGGCAGATGATTGTGCGATATTCCTACATCGCGCAGCTGCGTCGGGAGCTCCAGCGATGCAGTCAGGTTCGCCAGATAGTCGATCAACGCAACGCTGCGCTCGCGCAAGTCCCCCGTCTGGTCTGGTAGCAGCACGCCGGCGATTTCGGCATAAAGGGGTTCCGCGGCGACCGCATTGAAGCGCAAAACGCCTGGTAGAACGAGCGCGTTCGAGAGACCGTGCGGAACATGGAAGCGGGCGCCCACAGGGTAAGCCAGCGCGTGAACCGCCGCGACTGGCGCATTTGCGAACGCCATGCCGGCAAGCATCGAGCCGAGCAGCATTCCCTGGCGCGCCTCCCGGTTCCTCCCGTTGGTACAGGCCTCGTGAATGTTGCCGCCCAGCAGCCTCAGCGCTTCTTTCGCCAGGCAATCCGAAACGGGGTTCTTGAGGCGCTTTGAGGTAAATGCCTCGATCGCGTGCACCATGGCATCGATCCCGGTCGCCGCGGTCACGGCAGGCGGCAGTTTGAGCGTCAGGTCGGCATCGAGCACCGCCCAGTCTGGCAGCAATACCTGCGATACCACGCCCTTTTTTTCATTCTCGCCTGTGGTGACGATCGAAATCGGTGTGACTTCCGACCCTGTGCCCGCGGTGGTCGGGGCGAGGATCAAGGGAAGTCTGGGCCCCTTTGCAAGTCCTACCCCATAAATGTCAGGCAGCCTTTCCTGACCGACAGCGAGCAGCGCGATCAGCTTCGCCGTGTCCATCGAACTGCCGCCACCAATCGCTATGACCCCGTCAACTTTCGCTGAACGGGCGCGATCAACTCCGGACATGATGATTTGCTCTGGCGGATCCGCCTCGACATCAGTGAAGACCGTGGTGGCAATACCCGCCTGCCTCAAGCCTTCAAGCCCTGCTTTCAAAAGCCCGGCCGCAGCCACGCCCGGATCGGAGACCAGAAGGACCGATCGGCACCCCAGACCGAGCGCGAGTTCGCCGATGCGGGCGGAGGCACCCGGCTCAACGAGAGAGGATCTGGTCGACTGGAACGTGAAAGCCTGCACGCCGGACAATCCTCCGAATGAGCGCACCAAAAACGACTTTCATAACTGAACTACTTTTCCGGACGCGTGTCAACCGGCCCGGGGGGCGGAAGCGGCTTTGTTTTCAGCAGTGCCGCTTCGCGGCTGGCAGTCACCATTGCGCCGCAGTTCGGCCGGGAGACGCGCCGCAGGCTATCTCGCCCTGGTTCGCTGCCAGCCTTGCGTAAAAGCTGCGAACGCCAAAGAACGCTTCGCGAATGATCAGGAACGTCAGCTATCGATTAGATTCCTGACGGTCCTGGGAACCGGACAATGTCGTTCAGGCAAATCGCGTCACGCTGTTCTTGTCACCCGTGGATCGACCTCACGGCGATCCCGCAACATCTGGAAGATACGTTCGGGTGTCACCGGCAAGGTTTGCACCGAAACTCCCAGATGCGCGAGCGCATCATCTACTGCGTTGGCAATCGCCGCCGGCGCGCCGATCGTTCCGCCCTCGCCCATTCCGCGAAAGCCTCCGACATTGTTGGGAAGATCGGCTTCGATGTGAACGACTCCGATGTCCGGAACGCTCGTTGCGACCGGAACGAGATAGTCCGCAAGGCTCGCGGTAACCGCCTGTCCCTGATCGTCATGCACAATCTCCTCGAGGAGCGCCGCACCGATCCCTTGCGCGACCGCACCGTGAACCTGACCATCCACGATCATGGGATTGATGATCCTGCCGCAATCCTCGGCAACGACGTAACGAAGAATGCGAACGCCATACGTTTCCCGGTCCACCTCGACCATGGCAAGGTGAGTCGACGAGCAGGCCGTGCCGAGATAGGGATCATACGTCTCCGAGGCGACAAGGTCCTCGCGCTGCTTTAGCGGTATGCGTCCCATCTGCTTGTAGACCGCGGAGGCGACATCCCTGAGCGTCATTGTCTTGTTTGAGGCGCGGCTGCTGACGATGCCCTGGCTCATGTCGAGATCCTCGACGTTCTGCTCCATCAGATAGGCCGCGGCACGCAGGACCTTGGCTTTGACCACCCGCGAACAAAGGGTGGCGGCCCCGCCTCCAAGCACTGCGGATCTGCTGGCGTACGTGCCCGTCGACATCGGGACAAGCGAGCTATCGCCATGCTGGACTTCGACGTCCTCCAGCCTGCAGCCCAACTCGTCTGCTATCACCTGGGCAAGCGTCGTCTCCAGCCCCTGGCCGTGGGATGAAACGCCGAAAGCAGCTGTGACCGCACCGGTCGAATCTATCTCGATCTTCGAAGTCTCGGTTCCCGTATTGATGGGCATGCCGGGGGCAACGGATATCCGTGAGCCGATCCCTGTGAGTTCGGCGTAGCTACTAAGCCCGATCCCGACCCACCGCCCCTCGGAACGCGCACGATCCCGTTCGCTAACAAGGGCTGGATAATCGACATGGTCGCAGGCGCCCTGGAGGCACTCCTGGAATGCGGATTTATCCCAGATGATCCCGGACGCGGTTCGGTACGGGAATTCTTCGTCGCGCACCAGATTCTTCCGCCGGAATTCGACCGGATCCATTCCGATCCTGCGCGCGGCCATGTCTACCAGACGCTCCATCGCGAAAGTCGAGGACGGGCGTCCTACACCGCGATATGGCCCCGTCGGGGGCTTCGGCGTCAGAACACCCCGGATCCGACCGCGATAGTGCTCCATCCGGTATGGTCCCGGCATGAAGCTGACCACTTGCACCGGCTCAAGCGCGGCGGTCCAGGGGTAGATCGAATAGGCTCCAACGTCTCCGATCACGTCGGCACGCAGTCCCAGCATCGTGCCGTCGCTGTCGACAGCCAGTTCGGCCTCGATCAGCTCATCAAATGCCTGACTGGTTGCCGAAAGGTCTTCGAGACGGTCGCTCACGTACTTGACCGGCCGTGTCAGCTTGCGCGCGAGGATGCAGACGAGCATCTCCTCGCTGTAAAGAGATCCCTTTCCTCCAAAACTGCCTCCGACGTCCGGCGCGACGACGCGGACGCGGGTTCCCGGCAGATCAAGGCAGTCGGCAAGCACGTCACGGATGACGCCCGGAATGTTCGACGACGTGTGGAGCGTCAGCGAGCGCTTCCGTTCGTCCCATTCCGCGAGGTACGACCGGTTCTCCATTGATACCGCGGTCTTCCGGGTCATACGGAAACGGCCCTTCACCGTGACCGGCGCGGAAGCGATCACGCTGTCGATATCACCGCGTTTGAACTCCCTCTGGATGATCGTGTTCGTACCCGCTTCTTCGTGCAGAAGCGGCGCATCATCCTTGACGGCGTCAACCTGCCGGATCGCAAACGGCAAGGCTTCGTATTCAATCGAAATGTGTTCCAGTGCATCTTCGGCGGCGTAGCGGCTTTCGGCCAGAACAGCGACGACGGGTTCGCCGACGTAGCGCACCTTCCCTTCCGCCAATGGCCGGATCGGGGTGGCGTAGTAGCCTGGCATCCTGGAGCCCGGAATTGCCGGACTGTACTCACCCGCAATGTCCGTCGCGTCATAGATTGCGACAACGCCAGGAACGGAAAGGGCGTCTCCTGCGTCGATACGGATAATCCGGGCGTGCGGCTGATCCGATCGCCGCAGGGCGACATGAAGGGTCCCGTGCGGATTGATGTCATCGACGTATCGGCCGACGCCGGCCAGCAGCCGCGGGTCCTCGGTCCGCTTGATGCGTTCACCGACCAGTTTTGGTCGAAGCTCGATCGAAGGCTCGGGTCTGGTCATTCGTAGAACTCTGCCCCCTTCCGCAAATGCTTCCACTGCTCGTCGTCATGTCCGGAGACGACTGTTTCTCCGGCTTCACGCCACTTCCTGAACTCTGCGAGGGCCGCTGCAGCGAGGTCCATATTCCACGTGTTCCTGGGCGGGACACCGCTATCGATTGAACTCTGGAGGGGCGCTGCGTCTGACGCGAGCACGAAGGTTCCGTCATTGTCGAGACCAACGCGCGCGACAGTCGAGCCTGGCGTGTGCCCGGGCATCGGCACGAGCACCATTTTTCCGTCGTCGAACACATCGTGCTGGTTGTCGAAAGTCCTGAACCCTTGCGGCTGCTTCCATTCCCGAGGCAGGTAGCCCTGTTGTTCGGCGCCTTCGGTTTGCGCCGCCTCGAGCTCGGCTGCATGGCACAAGATTGTTGCGCGGCGGAAGTACTCGTTGCACCCGCAATGATCGGGATGAAGGTGCGAGCAGACGACGAGATCAATGTCGCCGGGAGTGAGACCGATCTTGCCAAGTTGATGCACCACGGTTTCTTCGGCTTTGAAAACCGGCATCATGACCCGTGAGAGCCCACCCCACCGGCGTTCCGGTTCGGTAGCAGCCTCTGGATTGCATCCCGTATCGAACAGCAGATTCGCCTGCCGGTGACGAACAAGCGCGGCGTGAACCGGAAGGTCGATCGTCTCGTCCTTCGCCGAGCCCGGCACGTAGATGGACCGTCTCATGCGCAGCCGTCCTCCCGGAAGGAAATGCAACTTCATTTCAAAGGCCCTCTTTCCTTCGCCAGCTCACGCACCGCGTCGACGATGTGCTGGTAGCCGGTGCACCGACAGATGTTGCCGGACAAAGCCTCCCGGATCTGCTCATCGGTCTCAAGCGGATGATGCCGGAGCATATCCGTGATTGTCATAACCATTCCGGGCGTGCAGAAACCGCACTGCAGGCCATGGTGCGTTCGGAAAGCTTCCTGAACGCGTCCCAGATTGTCGACCGTTCCGAGCCCCTCAACTGTCTCGACCTGCATTCCCTGCGCCTGGATCGCCAGCGTGAGACAGGACCTGGCACTTCTTCCATCCAGCAGAACGGTGCATGCACCACAGACGCCATGCTCGCAGCCGACATGCGTTCCGGTGAGACCAAGCTCGTGCCGCAGGAAGTCGCTGAGGAGCATCCGCGGCTCGATTTCGCGGCTGTGAGTCAGACCGTTGACGACCAGCGAGACTTTGGACGTGGGCATCATGGTTGCTCCACGGAACGAGCCGCCCGACGCCAGGCGACGTCGAGGGCTCGCCGGGCCAGCGCGCCCGAGAGATGACGCCTGTAGTCGGCGGAGGCATGGAGGTCCGTATTGGGCCGCAGAGTGTCGTTGATCAATTCCACCACCTCGTTCACGAGATCTGGCGTGACCTCCCGGCCCTCGATGAGCGCCTCGACCGAGCCTAACCTGAGCGGTGTTTCTCCTACTCCCATCATCGCGAAACGCGCGCCACACGCTGCCCCGTCCCGGATGCTCATTGTGGTCGCCACGCAAGCCAGTGCGAAATCTCCATGGCGTTTCGCGAACTCCTCGAATCCCCAGCCGACATCCGGCGACAGCTCATCGATCTCGATCGAAGTGACGAACTCGTCCGGCTCCAGCGAGTTCATCAGGGAGCCCTGAAAGAAATCGGCGGCCGCGATCTGCCTCTCGCCCCGAACCGACCGGGCCGTGATCTGCCCGTTGAGCAGCAGGGTCATCATTGGCATCTCGGCCGCCGGGTCCGCGTGGCAAACGCTTCCGCAAAAGGTGCCCCGGTTTCGTACGGTAAGATGAGCCACGTGGTGCATGGCCTCGTGAAGGATCGGAATTCGCTCCTGGATGAGCGGGTCAGTCGCCGTCATGTAATGACGCACGGTGGCGCCCAGTCGCAGCCGGCCTCCGCTTGATTCGATCTGCGAAAGGTCCCCGATGCCGTTGATGTCGACCAGAACGGAGGGCTTCACGAGCCGGAAATTGATCATTGGCATGAGGCTCTGGCCACCGGCTATGATCTTTCCGTCGCCGCTGCACCTCGCCAGCTCCTCGCTTGCCGCGGAGATCGTGGTCGGCCGAACGAAGTCGAACGGTGCAGGCTTCATGCGATTGTCCTCAAAGACGCCGGCGCCTCGTCATATTACCACTGGCAAGGCCGGACACATGTCGGTCGATAAGCCCGGGGTGGCATTTCTGCGGCGCCTCCTGCATCTGTCTTTTGCGCTGCACCCGGGCTTTTCTATTGACTTGCATTACTAGACTATTATTGAACATGTCAAGCTCGGCTCCGCCGCGCGTCCGCTGCCAGCTTGCGCGTCGCTTTCATCCGGGACCAGGGAGATCATTCATGGATATGCGTGGCCAGCAACACATTCCTGCAAGTCGCGAGATCGTCTGGAATGCCCTCAACGACCCGGAGATCCTGCGGATCTGCATTCCAGGCTGCCAGGAACTGGTGAAGTCTTCGGATACGCAGATGACCGCGGTCGCAGTGATCAAGGTTGGTCCGGTCACCGCCCGGTTTCAGGGCGCCGTGACCCTGTCCGATCTGGATCCCCCGAACGGCTACACCATCAGTGGTGAAGGACAGGGAGGGGTCGCCGGGTTCGCAAAGGGTACCGCAATCGTGCGCCTGGAAGCCGACGGGGACGGCACTCTGCTGCACTACGAAGTCAACGCGCAGATTGGTGGAAAACTGTCCCAGCTCGGTGGCCGCCTGATTGATGCCACTGCAAAGAAGATGTCTGGACTCTTCTTCCAAAAGTTTGCGCAGGAGATTGGAGACAGACAGCAGGCCGCAGATGATGCCACTGCAGTCTCGGCCGCTGGAGCGCCTCCAGGCGCGGTTAGCTCGCCCTCCGTCGCCCAGGCTTCGGCGCCTGTCCGGGCTTCCGGCCAGCACACCGTCAGACGTCATGCGCCCTCACCTTCAGCCGCGAACGATCGACCGTCAGGCCTGTTCTCCTTCCTGAAGCTTGTTGGCGCAATCGCCGTTGTCAGCGTTCTGGGGCTCGGATGGTATCGCTATGGAGCGTTGCTACCAAGCCTCCTCCCCGCCCCCGACGCGATCACAGCCGACGGACGCGCGCACGTCTCCCCGGATATATCCAGCATGATTCAGCTGATCATGGCCGCAGCGATTGGCTATCTGTTCGGTGCCCGCAGCAAGAGCTACCAGAAATAGCGACGGGCCGGGATCGGTATCTCCCCGGGGACGAGGCTGACAGCTTCAACCGGGAAGCGCCCGGCTGCTCTTCTTCCCGCCGAAGCGATCCGGGTTGTAGCGCATTCGATACTGCATCGAGTGGGCAGCAATCGGTTCGCGGCACTCGCTGCACAGTACCATCGGCGTAAAATCGTGCCCGCAATCGAGATGGGTCAACACCAGCGGAGCCTTGCCATTCGACCTCCACTTGTCACCCCACGCCATCATCATGATCAGCGGTCCGTACAGATCGAACCCCATGGGGGTGAGCAGGTATTCGAACCGGTCCGGCCCGCTCTGGTACATGCGCTTCATAAAGATACCGCGGTCGACCAGTCGGGTCAGTCGGTCCGACAGGATGTTCGGCGCAATTCCAAGCTCACTCTGCAGCTTGTCGAAACGCCGCGCGCCGAAAAACGCTTCCCTGATGACGAGGAAGCTCCATCGATCTCCAATAACCTGCAGCGCCCGCGATACCGAACTCGGCCTTCCCCGGTTGAACTGATTGTCGTCCGAAGAACGCCGCGAACGCTTCATTGGCTCGACCGCCACGGAGCCCGACCCAGGTCCATCGCGATATGAAACACGCCGGGCCACCACCTTTTCCCGGCAGTGCGAGCATCCGACGTAAGGCTTCGTGACCTGTTCGCATTGCGTGTGAATGAGCTGCAATGGAACGCCGTGCTTTTCGGACAGCCAGTTATCTCCGAACTGCATAAGCGCCATGAAGGTCGGGTAAAGATCCATGCCTGACCGGGTCAGCCGGTACTCCACCCAGCTCGATGTTTCCGAATACTCGATCCGGCGGAAGATTTCCTCCGCGACGAGGCGCTGAAGCCGGTCGGTCAGCGTGGCCCTCGGGATCTCGAGCATCGTCCGGAATTCCTCGAAGCGGTGCGCTCCAAAGAACGCTTCGCGGATGACGAGAAAGGTCCAGGCATCCGACAGAATCATGACTGTCCGTGCAACCGAGCATTTGCGCTCGCGTGGCGCACCCTGCGCCTTGCTGGCTTGAACGGCGGCCGTGGATCTGCTCCTCGCCACCCGCCGTTTCGGTGATTGCACCGGATTCAATACGGTCTCCTGTCGGAATATCGGGATCGATATTGGCATGATCTCCCTACCAAACCAACACGGAGTTGCAAACGATGCGGCTGGCGACGGCAGAACGAGCAGCGATGGGGCCCGGAGCCTCCGTTTACTTGACAGGCTACATTAGTTCACTTATGCAAGTAACATATCTTACGTTCCTCCCTGACTCAGGGCCGGGCAAGCCCGGCCCGCATTTTCTGGAGAGAAGGAACATGACCTCCTCGAAGCAAGTCATCCAGCAAAGCGCCGACGCCCTGTGGAAGGATTTCTCCCACCCGCTCAGGTCTGCGCAGGATTACATCGATTCCCTGCGAGGGCGACGGTTGAACGTCTTCTTCAGAGGCGAGCCCGTCGAAGAACCGGTGGACGATCCGGTCATCTTTCCATCGATCAATGCCATGGCCGAAACGTATCGACTGGCTTGCGAGCAGCAGGATCTGGCGAGCGTGCCTTTTGGCAATACAGGACATCGCACCAGCCGATTTCTTCACGTCCCGGCCACGCCAGCCGATCTGGCCGTAAAGCACGAGATGCAGCGCGAACTCGGGCGCCGGACCGGCACATGCTTCCAGCGCTGCGTGGGACTGGATGCCATCAGCGCGTGTCACTCGATCACGTTTGACACTGACCAGACTTGCGGCACGTTCTATCATCCCCGGTTTCTCGCGTTCCTCAAGCGCGCGCAGGCGGCAAACGTGGTCATTGGAGGAGCAATGACCGATCCGAAGGGCGACCGCTCCAGGGCGCCGCATCAACAGACGGACCCGGACATGTTCCTTCACGTCGTACGGCGCGAAGAGGACGGTATCTACGTGTCCGGCGCAAAAATGCACCAGACCGGCGCGATCAATTCCCACTGGCTGCTCGTAATGCCGACGATGAGGCTTACGGAGGCAGATCGCGACTGGGCTGTCGTCGGAGCGGTCCGCGCCGATTCTCCCGGATTGACCTACATCCTGGGCCGCCAGACCAACGATACGCGAAGCGTCGATGGCGGCTCGCTAGACGCAGGAAATGCCAACTTCGCCGGCCAGGAAGCCCTGATCGTATTCGATCGTGTTTTCATCCCGCACGAACACGTCTTCATGGACGGTGAGTGGCAGATGGCCAGTTCTCTGGTTGAACGGTTCACGACCTATCACCGCTCGTCCTACGTCTGCAAGACCGGTCTTGGCGATGTGCTGATCGGGGCAGCCGCAGAGGCCGCATCCCAGAACGGGGTGGAGAACGCATCGCATATCCGCGACAAGCTCGTCGAGATGACGCATTTGAACGAAACGGTCTATTCAAGCTGCGTTGCTGGCGCATATCGTGCTTTGAAAGCGCCTTCCGGCGCGGTCTATAACGATCCGATGCTCTCCAATGTCGCCAAGCACAACGTCACGAGATTCCCTTTCGAGATCGCACGGCTGGCGCAGGACATTGCGGGCGGACTGGTAGCGACCATGCCTTCCGAGCGCGATCTTCTGAACAACGTGACCGGGCCGTTGATCCGCAAGTTCCTGAAAGCGAGGGACGGCGTCGATACCGTCGATCGCATGAGGATTCTTCGGTTGATCGAGAACATGACGATCGGGCGGAACGCGGTCGGATATCTGACGGAAAGCCTCCACGGAGCAGGGTCACCGCAAGCGCAGCGCGTCCAGATCGCCCGGGGTATGGAAATCGAAAGCAAGAAGGCCTTTGCGCGCAACCTGGCTGGAGTACGGCCGAAGGCGGAAGAATGATACGAAAACGCACGGCGTCCGGGAGACTGCTGTGCGGCTCGCCATCCGATCAAACTTTTCCCGGCTATCGGGATGGCCATGTGAATCCGGGTAGCCCTATTCACCCAGATAGAGCTCGCGCACGCGGGGATCTGCCTGCAGGGCACTGCCGCCGCCCGTCAGGACAATGCGTCCCGTCTCCATGACGCAGGCCTGGTCAGCGATCGACAGAGCCAGGTTAGCGTTCTGCTCGACCAGGACGACCGTCAGGCCTCGATCCCTGAGCGAACAAACAGCTTCGAAGACCTGATCGATGAGTAGCGGAGAAAGACCCATGCTTGGCTCGTCGAGAAGAAGCATGTCGGGCTGGCTCATCAATGCCCGCGAGATGGCGAGCATCTGTTGCTGTCCACCGGACAATGAGCCGGCAGGCATGCCTTTCTTCTCGTGCAGGATCGGAAACATCTGATAGGCAGCCTGCACGCCCTGGTCGGAGTCCGCCTTCGATCTGGTCCAGGCACCCAGTCGCAGATTGTCCTCGACCGACAGTCCCGCGAACACCTGGCGCCCCTCAGGCGACTGAGACAGGCCCATTTTGACGCGGGTGCTTGCCTTCACTCCGTTCAGGGACTTTTCCTTGAACGTGATGCGGCCAGCCGTAACCGGTTGCACACCGGAGATAGCGCGAAGCAAGGTCGTCTTGCCGGCACCGTTCGCACCGATCAGGGCGAAGATATGCCCTCTGGAAACGCTCATGCTGACGTCGTGAAGCACCTCGATCCGGCCATAGCGGCTGCTCAAACCCGCAACATCAAGCATTGGCTGCCTCGCGCCTTCCGTGATCCCCGAGATAGGCGGCTATCACCCGTTCGTTCCGCTGCACTTCTGACGCCGTCCCTTCGCAAATCGTCCGGCCACCATCCAGCACGTGGATCCGGTCAGATATCCGCATGACGAGTTTCATATCGTGCTCAACAAGAACAACCGTCACTCCGGATCCTGCAATCTTCCTGACGAGCTTCTCAACCTCGACCGTCTCGGCCGGATTGCATCCGGCGGCAGGCTCATCGAGCAGGATCATCCTGGGCTCCGTTGCGAGAGCTCTCGCCAGCTCGAGCTTCTTCAGTGCTCCGTACGGCATCGCCGCAGCGGAGCGATCCGCGTAAGAACCAAGCCCTACGAACTCAAGCAGCTCTCGCGATCGCTCCCGGCTAGCCCGGTTCTCGCGGACTGCACCAGGGAGGCTGAACAGCTGCGAAATCGTTCGGCTGCGCTCGTGCATATGCCGGCCAACCATGACGTTTTCGACTGCGGTCATTTGCATGAAAACCTGCAGGTTCTGAAACGTCCGCGACAGCCCTTCCCTTGCAAGGGCGTCAGACCGCATGCCGGTCACATCCTTGCCATTCAGCCGGATCGAGCCATCCTGCGGGATGTACACACCCGAGATGACGTTGAAGAGCGTCGTCTTGCCGGCACCATTCGGACCGATGATGGAAAACACGGCGCCGGCAGGCACCGAGATGGAGACATCTGAAACCGCCTTGACGCCACCGAAGGCAATTGAAATGGAGGACACATCGAGCATGGAGGTCATCTGCCGGTCCTCGCAAACTTCCTGGCGAGTGACGGCACGACCCCGCGCGGCAGCATCACGATACACAGGACCATCAGAAGTCCCAGCATGAGATGCTCATAGTCGTGGAAGACCGTGAGGACCTGCGGCAAAAGGACAAGAACTGCGGCCCCCAGAACCGAACCAAAGACGGATCCCAGTCCCCCCAATACCACCATCGTGACGAGCTCGACGCTTTTGAGAAATCCCGCAGTCGACTCTGGTGTGACGAGGCCATTGCAAAAGGCCAGAAGCGATCCTGCGAGGGAGGCGTATACGGCTGAGATGACGAACACCTTCAGCTTCTGTCTGGCGACGTCGACCCCGATCGCCTGTGCCGCGACCTCGCTGTCGTGAATGGCGCGCAAGGCCCGGCCGGTCGAACTTGCCACGAGATTTTGCGCAATGAACACGCCTGCCACGAGAACAACGCCCGAGATCCAGTACCATTGCTCGACCGTTCGCAGACGCCATCCGAGCACGACCGGTCGAGGCACAGCGATTCCGTCCGGTCCTCCGGTCAGACCTGCCTCGTTTGTGATCAGCAGGGCAATCAGGAAGCCGAACCCTAATGTGGCGACCGCCAGATAGTGCCCCTTCAGTCTGAGAATTGGACGGCCGACCATGGCTGCAATCGCAGCGGATGCGAAGGCTCCGAGCACGGCCGAAGTTAATCCCGTCAGTCCCCAGTGCACTGAGCCCAGAGCGACCGAGTAGGCGCCGATGCCGATGAAGCCGGCGTGCCCCAGGCTGACTTGCCCGGCAAAGCCCATGAGCAGATTCAGTCCGACAGCCGCCAGGCCGAAGACGTAGATCAGGGTCATGACCCGCAGATAGTAGTTTGAGGGAACGAGAAGCGGCGCGATGGCGATGATTGCAATCAGGATTACCAGCTGCACCAGGCGTGAGTGTTGGGGGCTCATGTCAGACCCTTTCCCTGGCGAGCGAACCGAAGAGGCCCTGTGGTCTCGCCGCCAGCACGATCAGGATGATCAGAAAAGCGAATGCATCCTTGTAGGCTGACGAGATCAGGCCGCCGCCGAACGCCTCGACGACTCCGAGAACGATGCCGCCTGCTACCGCTCCAACCGGATTTCCCATACCGCCCAGCATCGCGGCGGCGAACCCCTTGAGCGAGAGTATGGTACCAGCGTCGTAGCTGGTGAGTGTTATGGGAGCAGCCATGATGCCCGCCAGGCCGCCGATCGCTGCCGAGACCACGAAAGCGAGCGTCACGACCGAGCGTACGTTCATTCCCATCAGGGTCGCGGCCAGAGAGTTCTGCGAAACGGCGAGGATCCCCTTCCCCAGCAGCGTTTTGGTCGTAAAGGTTGCGAGCGCTGCGACGATGACGATCGTTCCCGCAAGAACCACGAGGCTCTGCGTTGGAATAGTGGCTCCGAACAGCTCAATCGGACGCGCATCGAACCAGGACGGCAAGGAATGGAACCTCTTGTCGAAGACAAGCTGCGCCACTCCCTTTGCGAAAATCGATGCACCAATCGTGAGAACGATCAACCCGAGGACCGGGCTGCTGCGCGCGGGATCGATAGCGAGCCTGTACAGCAACAGGCCCGCGACCGCTGCGACCATGGTACCGAGGATCGCAGCGGGGAATGTTGGCAGGCCACCGGCCACGGCGAAGACGGTCGTCATCGCCCCCAGCATTGCGAAGTCACCTTGCGCAAAGTTGGCTACGTGCGTCGAGTTGTAGATCAGGGTAAAACCTAACGCGACGAGAGCGTAGACAGCACCGATTGTCACACCGGACGAAGCGTACTGCAGTAGATCAGCGGTCATGCCAAAACCATTCGATAAGAGCGGCCGGGAGCTTGCCCGTTAATTCCCGGCGACGATGGGCGACCAGTTGCCGTTCTTGATCTCGACCATCCGGAAGCCGGTGAGGTCGAGGCCCATGTGATCCCTGGCCGTCATCGAATAGATGCCGTTGACACCCACGAAGCCCTTTGTCGCTTCCAGAGCATCCCGGATCCTGGCTGGCTCGGACGAGCCCGAACGCCTGATCGCCTCGACAACCATCTGGAAGCCGTCATGCATAAAGCCTCCAAAGGCCGATACGGGCTGATTTGCGGCCTTCTCGTAAGCCTGCGTGTAGGCGAGAACCGGAGCCCGCTGGGGATCGCTGGACGCCAGGCTGGACCCGACCAGAAGCGCCGGGACAGGTAACCGTGCGCCCTCCGCGCCGCCCGCGGACAGATCGATGAACTCCCTAGAGGCAACGCCGTGGCTGACATACAGCGGCAGCGTCATACCCAGCTGCCCGTAGTTGCGGGCCAAAATCGCTGGCGTTTGTCCGATCCCCGGAACGACGATCGCCTGGACGTCCTTCTTGCCTCTCACGTTCGTGAGCTGGGGAGTCATGTCGGAATCCCTGGGGCCGAAACTCTCCTCGTGCACGATCCTGATGTCGTATTTCGGAGCGACGCTCACGCACTGGTCGCGCATCGAGCGGCCGAATCCGTCCGTGCCGAAGACGACGGCGATGTTCGAAAGACCGCGCGCCTTGATGTCCTCGAAGATCTTCTCACAGGCCATCGTATCGGTCTGCGGTGTCTTGAAGACCCACTTCCTCACAGGCTGGACAACCTGCAGTGCCCCCGCCATGGACATGAACGGGATCTCCGCCTCCTCGAAGGCGGGGAGCATTGCCATGGTTGTTCCGGTCGTCGATCCGCCGACCATTGCGACGACTTTGTCTTCATCGATCAGGCGGCTCGCAAATGTTCGGGCAGCGTTGGCATCGCCTCCATCGTCGTAGACGACCAGTTCGATTTTCCGCCCACCGATGCCCCCGCCCGCGTTCACCTGCTGCGCCAGCATTTCGATTGTCCGCTTCTGCGGCTCACCGAGAAATGAAGCCGGCCCGGTCACCGAAAGAACAGCGCCGATCCTTATCGGCTGTTCGGCGTGGCCGGGTTGCGCCAGCAACAATGCCGACGCGGCCACAGAAAACGTCAGGCGAAGTGACTTCCAGATCGCGTTCATCCTTGGCTCCCTTTGATTGAATGAGCGGCGCGCCTTCTGCGGGCGCGCCGCAGATCAGTTCAGACCTTCCGGCTTTGGGCGTTCCAGAACCGCTCAAGGTTGTTGATCAGCGCCGGCGAGAAGTGGCAGTAGGCCTGCTCGCGCGCGTAGACGGCCATGTATGTCCGGAACAGGTCGAGTGGCTCTGCCGCGATACGCATCGCCCTCCGATTGCCGGAAGCGCTGACGACGCCCGAATTCGTCAAACGATCGACCGTGTCGTAAATCGCCGCATCCATCGTGTCGGGTTCGACGATCAGGTCACAGATCTGCCGCCCCGTGTGACTGTCGCAATCGATGCGCATGTCCGCCATGATGGCCTGGCGGGTGGCCCGATCACCCACGAAGCGCGGCATCCGCATGTTCGCGATACCGGGGATGATGCCCTCCTTCCGGGCCGGAAGGGTCATGTAGGCGTCCTTGCCGGCGATGTTGTAATCGGTCGAGAGGATGTACTGACAGCCGCCGCCGATCGCGAATTTGTCGATTGCAGCGATCCAGGGCTTCTCGATCGAATCACCGATCATCTCGTCCGGAGGGGCGTCCGGCACCGCCAGACCACGGTAGAACTTGTTGATGAAGCCCAGATCGCGGATGAGATACCAGAGATAGGACAGGCGACCGTAGTAGATGTGCGTGAGATTGATACCCGTGCAGAAGACGTGTTGCCCGGCGTGCTTTCCGCTTTCGATCTTTCCGCCGCGGAGAACGCAGACCGAAGTCTCGGGATCGAGGAGCGCCAGATCGACAGCTGTTTCAACGTCAGCGACGGTGGTGTCATCCTCGGCATTGAGATAGCGCGAATTCTTAAGATAGACGAAGGACGCCTTGCCCTGCCGCTCGACCGCCGCATGCTCCAGCTCGACCCTGCCCTCTTTCCTTAGCTGCTCCAGCCGGTCGACCGCTTCCTTCCGGGGAAGCAACATCGCGTGGCAGAGATGGAGGCCGCACTCGCGATCGGCAAGCACGGCGTTGAAGAACAGCCCCTGGTCAACCTCATGACCGTCCTTGTCCGCCTGCACCAGAGCTGACTCGCCGGCGACGCGCTCTTTGGTAGGGCAGAGACCCGGCACGGCTTCGGCAGCCGCGTAAGCAAGATCTTCCACGCGCCGGAAGCGGCCCAGATCGTTTGTCAGTTCGCGATAGAGGCGAACTGCGTGAGCGGAGAGAAAGCGGGAGCGCGACTTTCGCGCGTCCTCGATGATCGCAATTGCTGCCGCCTTCTGCTCCTTGCTCCGGTCGCGACATGCCGGAAGACTATCAAGCTTCGCCAGTGCGCCGCGCCAGTATTGCGAGAACGCGCTGACGTCTGCCGCGTAATTCCCCGAGATACCCGGCCACGCAGCGGTACCTGATGATTGAACAAGCGGCGTCAGTGCAGATTTCGTCGCAACCATCTCTGTCTCCTCTGTGACTAACCTGGACGAGGCCGTAGCATATTTAGTTCAGCTATAAAAGTCTCTTTTTCGACAAGCAAGATCGACCGTGGACCGGGATGCGTCGAGATCCGGTTTTCTCGACAGTAGCCAAATCATCATATTTTGTAGTGTTTCCTTGCTGCTTTCCCATCTGATTTCAGGCATACAGCGAGGTGCTAACCCTCTCCTAGTCTGGTCCAGACGATACATACAGCCGGACCTATACGGGCAATACCTGTTTTTCTGCTGGGTTTTCCCGTTTTTATTTTGTCGACTTCCATAATTGAACTAAAGTACTGGAGCCAGGCGATGCAAGCCCGGCGGCGGCTGAAGGACGTCGCGCCGGATCGCCATCCGCGCTGCAAAGCGAAGACTGTGTCCGCGTCTGCGCGCGCTATCGGCACCGGGAGTCTTGTTATCGATCGCTTGCAAACCCGGCGATGGCGTCAGTCACCGCCCCGACGAGCGCAACGAAGCCACGAGGGGCCAGATGCCGGTGAATCGGGCGCTTTGGTTCATCTATAAAAGTAATCATCCATGAGCGTGCCAGACAGGAAGCCGCCGTTCGGGCGGAAATCCACAAGTCACAATTCGCCGAATAAAGCCGATTTTCCGGCATTTTGCGAAATATTTTACCGCGGCGACGCCGCCTGCGACCGTTTTCCTTACGGTATTCAGCCGCTTGATTCTCCGGAACCGCATCTGCACCGGCTTCCCCGCACCGCAAACCACAGCTGATATCCGCGTCCTCGCGCCTATTGACTTCCATAACTGAACTAAATGATGTAGACGGAGCAGCATCTGGAGGATTCACAATGATTGAAACGGGCAAGCAGCTCAGTCGAACCATCGAGATCGACGATGCCAGGGCCATCTCATTCATGGGCCCGGAGCTTCGGGTTTATTCAACGCCCAGCATCCTGTCCGACATAGAATTCGCATGCCGGGACCTGTTGCTGACCATGCTCGACGAAGGAATGGACAGCGTCGGATCGCATGCCGCGCTCGAGCATGTGGGTGCGGCGAAGCTTGGTCAGCGCGCCGGCGTCGTCGTCGCAGTCACGGAGGCGAACAAGCGCAGGATCACGTTCTCCGCGTCGGTCACATGTGATGGCCGCGCAATCGCAAACGCCAGTCACGTCCGGACGATCGTTTCCGTGGCAGATCTCAAGGCCAGAATCGGCCAGCTATAAGTGGGGAGTTGATATGCCGGAGCGTTCTTTTCACGAGGAAGTACAGCAGCTTCGTGTCGGCAAGGGTGAGGTCTTCGAGGGCGAAGGCATCCTTGCGGTGACCAAGGCTCTGCTTCAGTCCGGGGTATCCTACGTTGGAGGATACCAAGGAGCCCCGGTATCGGCGCTCGTTGACGTTTTGAGCGATGCCCACGATCTCCTGGACGAGCTCGGCATCCATCTCGAAACATGCGCGAATGAAGCCGGCGCGGCTGCGATGCTAAGCGCCTCGATCAATTATCCCATTCGCGGTGCCGTCACCTTCAAGTCCATTGTGGGAACGAATGTCGCTGCCGATGCGATCTCGAATCTTGCTTCAGCGGGCGTCGTCGGCGGATCGCTGATTGTTGTTGGTGAGGATTACGGCGAGGGATCCAGCATCATCCAGGAGCGCAGCCACGCCATCGCGACAAAGTCGCAGATCTGGCTCCTGGATCCGCGTCCTGACCTGCAGAAGGTCGTCGACATCGTTGAGCGATCCTTCGAGCTTTCGGAGGCCTCCAACACTCCGGTGATGATGGAGCTCCGTATTCGGGCCTGTCATCTGAGCGGCAGGTTCGAGGCGAACGAAAACCGGCGCGCGCCAATGTCGAAGCGGAGCGTGATCGAATCTCCGGTCTTCGACAAGAACCGGATCAGCCTGCCTCCGGCGACATACGTCCAGGAGAAGCTCAAGATCGATGTCCGCTACCCGGCAGCGGTTGATTTCGTCCGCGAACGGAAGATCAACGAGGTCTTTCCGGGAGAATTCAACGACATCGGCTTCGTGATGCAGGGCGGGATGTACAATCACGTCATCTCCGCCTTGCGCGCTATCGGCCTTGCCGATGATTTCGGTAACTCGCGCATACCTCTGCTCGTCCTCAATTGCGTCTATCCGCTGGTTCCGGACGAGATCGAGAATTTCTGCCGGGACAAGAAGGCGGTCCTCGTCATCGAGGAAGGTCAGCCCAACTACATCGAGAACGATATCAAGGCGCTGATCTCCGATGCCGGCATCGGGACAAAAATCAACGGCAAGAACTGCCTGCCGATGGCCGGCGAATACGTCGGAGCGGTGCTGATCGACGGCTTCGACAAGTTTCTGGTGCGCTCCCGTCCTTCCCGTCTCGACTCCAAAGAAGCCGCTGTGGCGGTCAAGTCGTTTCAGGACAACAAGCGCAGAGCCGCAGAACTGCTTGGAGGTCCCCTGCCCGGTCGTCCTCCCGGACTGTGCACCGGTTGCCCGGAACGCCCGGTCTTCAGCGCATTGAAGCTCGTTCAGGAGCAGGTGGGAAAAGTACACGTCAGCGCCGACGTCGGATGTCACAGCTTCGGGACCCTGGAACCGTTCAAGGTCGGCAATACGATCCTGGGGTACGGGCTCGGCCTGGCGTCTTCTGTCGGTCTCTCATCGATGATGAAGAGACCCGTCGTCAGTATCATGGGAGACGGAGGTTTCTGGCACCAGGGACTGACGACAGGCGTCGCCAACCACATCTTCAACAAGGATGAAGGCGTCCTCGTTCTGCTCAAGAACGGTTACGCGTCGGCGACCGGGCATCAGCACATACCGTCTACCGGCTCGAACTCCCGCAACCAGACCAGCGATATGGATATCGAGAAGGCCTTGCGCGGTGTGGGTGTCACGTGGATCGAGACGGTCGGTTCCTACCGCATTGGCCGGATGATAACGGCTCTCAAACGCGCCATTCTCGCCCAGGGCAAAGGGCTGCGCGTCATCATCGCAGAAGGCGAATGCATGCTGGCTCGCCAGCGGAGAGAGAAGCCCGCGGTAGCAGCCCGCGTAAAGGACGGAAAGCGGGTTATCCGCACCAAGTACGGCGTAGACGAGACAACGTGCACCGGGGATCACTCGTGCATTCGTCTTTCCGGCTGTCCGACACTCACGGTGAAGAGCAATCCCGATCCGCTGCGACGAAATCCGGTTGCATACGTCAACGACGGGTGTGTCGGTTGCGGTAATTGCGGCGAAGTTGCCCATGCCGCGGTCCTTTGCCCGTCATTCTACCGGGCGGAAGTCATCCAGAACCCGACCTTCCTCGATCGTACTGCGGAGCGCATCCGCGGCACGTTCATCCGATACATGCAGCAGCGTCAAAGGGTCGTAGCATGACCAGAGGATCCTCAAAAACACGCTCGATCCTGATTGCTGCGCTCGGTGGCGAAGGCGGCGGCGTTCTGTCGGACTGGACGATTGAAGCCATTCGCAGCGCGGGTTACCTCGTCCAGGGGACCTCGATTCCGGGTGTCGCTCAGCGCACTGGCGCGACGACTTACTACATCGAGTATCTGCCGGTCCCGAAGGAAGAGCTCGGCCAGGACCGTCCGGTCTTCGCTCTCACGCCCATCCCGGGTCGCGTGGACGTCATGATGGCGTCCGAACTGATCGAGGCAGCTCGTGCAGCGGAAGGCGGCTATGTCTCGCCCGACAGAACGACCCTGATCGCATCAAATCACCGGGTCTATGCGACGACCGAAAAGATCTCGATGCTCGACGGGCGGTTCGACTCGCAAGCAGCGCTGAACGCGATCCATGCGGCCGCCAGGCGACCACTTGTGTTTGACATGCAGAGCGCAGCGCTCGAAGCCGGAACCGTCATCAACGCTGTGATCTTCGGCACTCTCGCCGGCTCCAACGCTCTCGGCATCGACCCCGAATTGTTCGAAGCCGCCATCAAGAAATCCGGAAAATCCGTCGCGGCGAGCCTGAAGGGATATCGCTATGGCTTCGACGCAGCGAGAGGCACGCTGCCCGCTCCTTTCTCCCCGGCCCTGTCCACAACGACCGTCACCCGGTTTGTCGATGCCGAATTCCCCGTAGAGGCACGGCACGTCGTCGAAACCGGGTACAAGCGATGCCTCGACTATCAGGACACGGCCTACGCTCACCTGTACCTGCAGCGGGTTCGCGGTGTGCTTGCGACGGACCGTCAGGTCCGTGGAGCCGATCAGGGCTGGAAGCTCACGCTCGAAGCGGCGCGGCTCCTGGCTCTCCGCATGACTTACGAGGACGTCATCAGGGTTGCCGATCTGAAGACGCGGGCGGACCGGTTTGCCACCGTGCGCCGAGAAACACGGGTGAAGGCGGGCGAAGGCCTGCGGATCATCGAGTATTTCAAGCCCGGTCCTGAAGAAATCTGCGCGCTGCTTCCTCCGGGGGCCAGCAACGCCCTCCTCCGCTGGCTCAGAAAGCGTGGTCTCGAACATCGTTTCAATATCGGGCTTCACGTGCGAAGCGACACGATATCCGGCTATCTGCTCATGCGGCTGCTGGCGCGCGCCCGCGTGCTTCGTCGCCGTTCCTGGCGGTTTGCCCAGGAGGAGGCGCTCACGACACGCTGGCTGACGGCCGTCAGGAACGCCGCGCTGCTCGACTACGCCTTCGCTATCGAGGTCGCCGAATGCGCCGATCTCGTGAAAGGCTACAGCGGCACGTATCGACGCGGCGTACGCAGCTTCGATCTGATCTTCGACAAGCTCATAGATCCCGCGATACGCCAGGTGAAGGAAGCAACGGCCGCCGTGCGCGGCGCTCGCGCCGCAGCGAACGCAGATCCAGAGGGCGACACGCTAGATAATTTCCTGCTCGCCGCAAGCTCCTAGTCAAACTGACCGATCGGGGAAGACAATGGCGAACGTCGAACTTTCGCATGTCACAGGGGCAACGGAGTCTCCGCTTCTGGAGTTAACTGTCGGCGAGGCCTTGCGTGATGCGGCCGCTCGCTACGGAGCAAGTGATTCGATCGTAAGCGTCTTTCAGTGCCAGCGACTGACGTACGCGGAACTCGATCGTGATGCAGATCGGGTCGCCGGCGCGCTGATCGCGATGGGGATCAGGAAGGGAGATCGAATCGCGATCTGGTCCGCGAACAAGATCGAGTGGCTGGTCGCGCATCATGGGGCGGTGCGCGTGGGCGCGGTCGTTGTGACGGTCAACCCTGCCCTGAGGCAGGAAGAGGCGCGGCACGTCCTCGCCGATTCAGGTTCCAGGCTCGTTTTTGCTGCACGTGCATTTCGTGGCTATTCGTTCGTGAGCGCGCTCGACAACATGCGCTCCGACCTTTCCGAGCTCGAAGAAATCATCTACTTCGATTTTGACGATTCCGGCTCGGACTGGTTCGAATTCCTGAACCGTTCGCCACAAAACAGAAAGCGGGTCGAGGAGGCCGAGGGCCGGGTCTCTCCTGACGATCCCTGCAGTCTCCAGTACACGTCGGGGACGACCGGACGTCCGAAAGGCGCGTTGCTGACGCACCGGAATATTCTCAACAACGGACACTTCGTGGGCGAGCGGCAAAAGCTGACCAGTGCCGATCGCATATGTTTGCCTGTTCCGTTCTTTCACTGCTTCGGTCTCGTTCTCGGGGCGCTCGCCGCCATGACTCATGGCAGCGCAATCGTGCTGCCCGGGGACAGTTTCGATCCGGAATCGACGTTCGATACGATCCGGCGCGAACGCTGCACTTCCTTCTATGGCGTTCCGACCATGTATATCTCCCTGCTCACGCACGAAGCGGTCCATCAGGCTGACTTCTCCACCCTCAGGACTGGCTGCATGGGTGGCGCGCCCTGCCCGATCGAGACGATGCGCCAGGCGGTCGAGTGCATGAATATGCGCGAGATCACAGTGACCTACGGCATGACGGAGACGTCACCGATATCTTTCCAGACACTTCCCGACGATAGTAACGAGCGCCGGGTCACCACGGTCGGAACGGTTCACCCGCACATCGAAGCGAGGATCATCGATCCGCAGACCGGCCAGACGGTCGAGCGCGGGGTCAGTGGCGAGCTCTGCATCAGGGGCTATTCGGTCATGCTTTGCTATTGGCGGAATCCGGCGAGCACCAGCGAAGCCATCGACAAGGACGGTTGGATGCATACGGGTGACCTGGCGACGATGACTTCCGACGGCTATCTGCAGATCGTCGGAAGGAGCAAGAACACGATCATTCGCGGCGGTGAGAACATCTACCCTCGCGAGATTGAGGAGTTTTTGCTTACGATGCCGGAGGTTGCCGAGGCCTACGTGTTCGGACTTCCGGATGCGAAATATGGCGAGGAAGTGTGTTCCTGGATCAAGTTGAAGGCCGGTGCGAATATGACAGCCGAGCAACTGAAAGCGCGATGCAAGGGCAGGATCGCCACGTTCAAAATTCCACGTTACGTCCGGCTGGTTGACGCTTTTCCGACGACAGCCAGCGGCAAGGTGCAGTACTTCAGGATGAGAGAAGCCGAGCTTGAACTGACGCGCCCGGCGAAGGGACCTGATCCGATTGCCTGCTAAGCTGTCATCTGTCGCCGCCAAAGCTCCTGCGCAGAAAATCGAGGGTCTTTTCGGCCCTAAAGGCGGCGTGCGTCCTGACCGTTACCCTCCTGAGGGCTATGTCAGACATTCGGCGGAATCGGCGACCATCGATATCCTCGCCGATACCTGGACATACCTCATCATTCGAGAGGGTTTCTTTGGCGCACGCCGGTTTGCTGAATTCCAGCGCAAGCTGGCAATCCCTCGGGCTACCCTCAGCAAGCGGCTAGAGCGGCTTCAGAAGAACGGCATCTTCAAACGGACTGGCAAGCCGGGTCAGCACAAACAGTATCAGCTGACTGAACGCGGACACGACGTTTACCCCATAACGCTCGGAATGATGTGGTTCGGGGACAAGTGGATGTCTGAGGGCACACCGCCACTGGCGCTGTTCCACAAGACCTGCCGATCATGGTTTTCGGCGAGGGTCGTCTGGCGGGAGACGGGAGAGCCGGTCCAGGCACGCGACATCCGTATTCGCATTCCGAAGGACTACTGGATACCGCGTCCCAGGATCGCTCCGCGGCACAGGAGATCCAGCTGGGACGGATCGGTGCAAGGCCGGCGTCCCTGCTCGGTGGAACGAATGTTATCGATTGTCGGCGATAGATGGACGTTCCTTGTCCTGCAAGAGCTCTTTCACGGTAACCACCGCTTCGACGACTTCATCAATGCCCTTCTGATCGCTCCGAGTGTGTTATCGGGGCGCCTTATCAACCTGCAGCGAGCCGGCTTCATCGAAAAGAACGAAGAGCTCGGCGGCTATCACCTCACAAAGATGGGGCTCGACAGCTACGGGCCAATGATCCTCATGAAAGTATGGGGAGAGAAATGGGTCGTTCGCGGTGGGCGGAGTAACTTCGACTTCGTCCATCCCTCGGGCGGCATCGTCACCCCCATTGCCGTGTGCTCGAGCTGCGGCAATCTGCTTTCTGCCCGCGACGTCTCCTACGTCTGCAACTATGTTGCGCCCGACTAATGGTTGAGCGCCGCGTCGGCGCTTTCCTGGTCTCCGGTCTTCGCAGCATACGACAATCCGCCGTCCGGCACTGTCCCGGAAACCGGTTTCCTCAATGGATGGGGCAAAAATTCGATTCCTTCACGGTCCGCATGGGTAACAGGGTTCTGATCTTCGCAACCTGAGGGACCTTGGTGAGGAAGCTCCACAGAAACTCCTGAAACCCTGAGATATCCCGGGCAACGATCTTCAACAGATAATCGTAGTCGCCCGAGACAAGATGGGCCTCCAGGATCTCTTCCCGCGGCTCTATCTGACTTTCGAATGCGTCGACGGACTCCCGTGTCTGGCGTTCCAGACTGACTTGCGCGAAAGCGGTGAAGCCCTGTCCCACCGCCGTGCGATCGACGAGCGCCACATACCCCTTTATGACGCCACGCTCTTCAAGGGCTTTCAGACGCCGATGACAAGGCGACGGCGACATGCCGACCGCCTCCGAGAGTGCGGTGATCGGCAAGCTCGAGTCCTTCTGGACCTGGCGAAGGATGCGCCTTTCAAAGGCGTCCAGTTCATCCCGTGTTTCGGCTGCCTTTTGCAAGATCATCCCTCATCTTCGCGACAGATAGCGCATTTGGGCGAGGAATCCCCCGGAGCGCAAGATACCGTTTCTCCAGTCTGCTAAGCCGCAGCAGCGAGTCGACACAAGCAGTTGGCTGGCGCGCCCGCAGGGCGGGCGCCTTACGAATATGCGTTCAAGACGGCCTGGTGGAGATGTACGCGCACAAGAGCTTTGACGACCACCAGCAAGTGATATTCGCAAACGACAACAGAACCGGACTTAGGGCCATCATTGCGATCCATCGACAGGGACCGGGCCGGGCCCTGGGCGGCTGCCGGATGCGTGCCTACAAGAGCGTCGACGAAGCCCTTACGGACGTCCTTCGATTGTCGCGCGGCATGACGTTCAACAACGTGATGGTCGGAATTCCCTTCGGCGGCAGCAAATGCGTCATCATCGGCGATCCATCAGATCAGAAATCGAAAGAGCTGCTGCTATCAATGGGTTCGCACGTCGAAACACTGGGTGGACGCGTTGTCACAGGCGAAGACATCGGCGTCGGCCTGACCGACGTCGAAGCCATGCACGAGCCCGCGACCCACATGGCCGGCTGGCACGAAGCAAGGGTCACAGCTCCGAGACTGGAGACATCAGGAAGCCTGCTCCAATCGCTCCAGCCACTCTTGTTCGGAATTCCTTACGATGGCGCCGCCCCCTAACTAGCGGCGCCCTGAGGATGCTGCTTACTGGGCTTAAAGGCCCTCCCAGCTCGGTACGAGAGTTGGTCGAACCAAAAATGGCGAGGCCAGGCAGACCGTCAACTTGACAGGGAACCAGTACGCTCACTAGACTTTAGGTATATTGCGCGCTGGAGTTGATTGCCATGCCGCTCCATTTCATTTCCGTTTGGGCCTCATTTGCGAGGAAGACGAGCGGCCCCCGTCGATCGGCCGCAACTGCGCGCAGGTTCGTCGTCAGGCACCCGTGGTGCGAAGGACGAAACCGCTGGTCTGTGATTTTCGCTGTCCTCAGTGGTCTGGTCTTGTCTGGACCAGCCAACGCACAGTTTAGCGTTGAGCCTGTGCTGTCCACGACTCCGGTCAATTTCAAGACCGTGGTCACGGCCAGAGTCGAAAAATTTGGGCCGATGGCCGTTGTATCCGGGACCGCAACACTATCGCTGGCGCCTGTCCAGCAAATTTTCAGCGCGTCCTTACCCCAGCTCAACGGGCGGCTTGGCTGCTCGAGATCAAATGATCTCGAAATTGTGCTTACAAAGCTGGGCGTTGCATCGACCTCGCCTTTCAACGCCGATGCCGGAATCTATATTGGTAGCTCGATGCACGTGAGGCAATGCAGCGGGCTCTACGAGGGCGACATCGAGGTTCGCGTGCCGTTGTCAATCAATGTGAACAGGGGGCAAGGTCCGCAGCTAAGAGCGGGTACACCTTCGGTATTGCCCCAAGGTGTATATGCGCTCCGCGTCTTCCCCGTTTCCGACCAAACGGTGATCACGAAAACCAACAAGGCTGCTTCTCCAGTGATCGCTGTCTTTGTCCAGAAAATCAACGGATGGATCAGATCACAGACGGGTCAGTCAGACCGGATATCGCAATTGCGCAGATTCAATCTCACAGCTCAGTCAGCGCAAGTGTCTGCGAGCAACGAGGATCTTAGCCTGACCATCAAATACTCTGGACAGGTGCCAATTTCGAAACTCGACCAACTCCTGAGCGGGTCCTAGCATTTTCACTCTGACTCGGAGTTCGGCACGAACTCAGCGAGCCAGACATTTTCAGCAAGGGGGCACAATGGACGATCGTCATTCGAGGACGCAGAGAGCTTTCAGACTAATCGCTTGGTCGGTTGCAAGCTCTCCTCTCAAACCACGTTGACACGGCTACAATCTAAGATAGCATAACGGCATAGATCTAAACTCAATTTTTATGTCTGGCAGGCATTATGGATCGTTCGTTACGGCTGGTGCTTGGCGCCATGTGCGCACTTTTGCATTGCGCGGCTGCGTTTGGACAACACGCGTTAGCCGACGAAAGTCGGTCGGCAAAAGCCGATTTTGAAGTCACGTTGAACTATGCGGATGTGTCACGTGCCGATCGACGCGTTCATGAGCGCGTGCTGTTGATCGCCAAAGGCAAAGCCACCGGTCGCCTTTTCTTCAGCGCAACCGAGTTTTCATTTTCCGGCCTGCTGCTGAGGGGCGATCGAACATGTACCGGCTCGCTCATTGCTCCGAAGATTTTTCTGACGGCTGCTCATTGCGTCTGCGAGACGATCGATGGTGTGCCTCAATACTACTCGGATGCGCATTCTTGCACGGAGAACAAGTCTCCCGCATCTCGCCCTACAGCCGTCTTCTTTCCGACGGCCGGGACTTTCGAAGTTGACGGGCCTCCTGAAATCAACCCTGACTTTCGGCTTCCTGATCTATCGGGCAACGGAACTGCAACTCGAGTAGCCGATCTGGCAATCGTCCGCTTAAAGAATGCCCCGCCCGTCAAGCCCGTCAATCTGGATACCTCAAGTAGCGATCAGGCTGTGTTGGCGGTCCTCGGTACCGGCAAGACGCGGATCCTGGAAGGATCAAATAACAAGGTGCTGCCACCTGGGCGGTATGACCACCTTGCTACCTACGCTTTTGCTCAAAAGCCTGCACTTGACGCATGCCCTCCCCAGCTTGGTGACGTGATTTGCGAGCGCTTCAATCGCGTCCAATTTTCAAATGACCCGCGACAGTTGCCTTGCAGCGGAGATTCCGGAGGCGGGCTCATCGCATTTGATCAATATGGCCAGCCTCGAATCCGAGGTGTCACATCGTATGTCGACGAAAATACAGAATGCGAGTCGCAGTCCGGTGTAGCTGTGTACACGGATGTGCGCCGGCACGCAGACTGGATCAAGGGCTTTCTCGGCAAAAGCCCCTCCGCGACAACCGACGTGTCGCCCAAATGCGCTACCGCGTTCGTTCGTCTACCCGAAGGAACCACGAAGATTGGCGTGCTGGCAGGAAGTGCGAGCATGTTCTCTGCCCTGAGCTCGGTTGAGCTGGCACCGGGCCAGGCGGCTTCAACAGCCTCATGCACGCAGCCGTCGGAAAACAAATTCCTGATGCTCTGCGGCTATTCGAAAAGCTCGTCGGCCTCCGAACTCAATGCAACAGGCCCCGGGGCAATTGAAGTTGTACTATGCAAGGAGTGAACAAGATGCTGAATAGACGAAACTTGCTTGCGTCGGGGCTCCTGGCGACCTCTGCGACGCTCGTAGACCACCGCGTAGCCGAGGCTGCCAACGATTGCTCAGGCTACGAGACGTTCAATTTCAGACCTCCGTCACTCCCGGATGCCGGAACGGCAACCGGCAACGGACCATCCCCCGCAATAGACGTCGCCAAGGCCTTTCGGCTAATGATGGCAGCACCTCGAAACGTCGCGCCGGTAGATGTTGCCAATTATTTTAGTCGGCTGGAGGTGAAGAGCGAGACTGATATCGCGGGATCAAAGCGACTTTTCCGCGAGGAATGGCCAACACCCGGTCCTGCAAACCCGATGGTCGTTGGATTCTTTGCCGCGACGCAACTCCTTCCTGGAGGTGATCAGACAGCCTGGTGCGCGGCTTTCGCAAACTACTGCCTGTACACAGCAGGACTCCTTGGAACAGGAAGTGCGGCATCTGCGAGTTTCCGGCCGCTAAAGGACATAGCCAGTGACGGAGCGCCAAAGTCCGGTGATCTCGCGGTTTTTCGTGACCAGGGACAACGAGGAGACTCGTTTGGCCATGTGGGTTTTTTTGTGTCCGCGAGCGACGTGAAGAGCGGCAAGTACCAGGCCCGCCCTCAGGCGATGCAAAGGTATGACCAGTCACCTTCGAGTTTTGTGTGGGTTTTGGGTGGCAATGAACAAGGAGGTGATCAAGGCTCCACTGGAGGAGTTAAGGTCGCTCCCATGCCTCGCGATGGAAGTCTTCAGCTCCTCGGATTTGTTTCAATTTCCAAGTTCAAGAAAATTCCTACGTCATGACGGCGTCGATCAGGAAGCTGGCCATCGCAATACTCCCCGTACTGCTTTGCCAGGCAGAAGTCCGGGCAGCTGACAAGCCCACCGGTCAGCGACAGATCGATCGTGGCTCTGCAGCGGTGGATGTCTTTTCGTGGCAGAGCTTTAAGCCGAAAGACGGAGAAAATGCGTCGTCGTCGACCGGCGGGGCAGGAAAGCAGGTCGCTCCGATCGACGACGGGCAGCCCGTTATAACTCCAAGGCAGGTCGGACCGGCGGGTGACGCTCAGACGGTCATTGATCCCAAGCAGCGCAATAAAGGACTGTACCCAGAGAATAGCTCGGGTGTGCTGATGAACAAGGAGCAGGTCGCCCCAATTGACGACAATCAGCCAATTTTCACGCCGCACCCGACCAAAGGCAGCAAGCAGTGAACTCCCTGGAACAGTCCTGGTGCACTGACGGCGTGCGGACCTTGTTTCTGCATATGGCTTCCAGGACCCTACTGGTCTCAGTTGGCCTTGTTATCAGTTGGTATTCTATATCGTTCCCCCTCAGCGCCGCCCGGGCCTCTGAGGACGGGATGCGCAACGCACGCATAAATGCGTGCATTAGAATTCTTCAACAGAACGATAAAGCGCTGAAGAATGCCTGGCGTGGACATTGCGGAGCCGACGAATTGGACGAGGAGCTGGCCGGGACTGCAGCCGACCCTCGGCAGAACGATTTGTTGGCGGTGTTCAGCACGAAGCCTTCAATCGTCGTTAACGACGACAGTTGCACGAATCCTGCGGCGCCGGTTGCAACAACCTCCGCCTGCGGATTGGGCTCATCCTCGCTATATCCAAATCTGCAGGCTGGCGCCGAGATGCGCATCCGCTTGCCCGGTAACAAGTGCGGCACATTTATCCCGCTACTGCTGACGAACAAGACTGATTTTGCATGCAACGCTATTCAGACCAGAATCGCATGCGTTGATGCATCGTACGACGCCAACACAGATCGCACAAAACTAAAGCTTTCGACCAGGCGAACTGGCAATTCCGAATCGACCACAATCGAATTCGGCGCTCCCGAGCTTGCACAGCACGACGGGCGCCTTAGCGATCTGGTCAATCATCCTCAGTTCACCATCATACCTGCGTCAATCAACGGAGCGTCGGTTACAAAGACACTCTTGGAGATCGTTCGTTCTTTAGAGAAAGATTGCAATGGCTCCCGCCGGCACTCAGCTGCCGAGTGCGCCAGGCTCGCTCGCTTTCAAGCAGATGCAAAAATGCAGGAAGTGACACGTCGCTACCGCAATCCCCGACATGACAGCAGCAAGGATGCAATCGTTCAGGACGGAGAGCGGATTGTAGCTTTTCTGAGGGAAAAGCACATCGATGCGATCGAAGAACAATGGATTCTGTTCCTTTCGATCGCCGCCAATGAGGTTGGTCTGCAGGTCAAAGACGGAACGGTCACCACGTACGATCCGATCTACGCTGTAAGCGATGCGATTTACGGAAATAGTGGTCTCAGCTTCGGAGCGCATCAAATTGATCTGGGTGCAAATGACGATTCCGAGGTGAAGCTCTTTTGGGATGTGATCGATGCCTACAAATCACAGCACCCCGACGCAAATCTTGACCAAGCCGCTATGGCAAAGAACTGCGTCGACCTACCGATGCGACTGATGACTGTCGGAGCACTCGCAATGACCTATCGGACCGCACCAAACATGACAATTGCACTTCGAAGCGGTGAAGGCTTCGAGGAATACAACGAAAGACTCCTTTCATATCTTGCGGAAGAGACCAAGGCAACGAGAGGGCTCTCTGGCCTGTTCAGGAAGAGTATGATTTTGCGCGTTCTATTTTCTGACCTGAAGAACCAGGTAGGGAGCGGATCAAGGGTCCGGGTGCTCGCCAACGATGCTGTCTCAGGGGGAATAGATATTGATTC
>NZ_JASGSR010000077.1:0-37870 GCF_040446015.1 Bradyrhizobium sp. INPA03-11B | reverse complement strand
GATCCACCCCGCAAGCAGCAGGAGGTCCGGCCAGGATCGGCGATCCCGCTTCGGCGCGAACAACCAGTCGTCCAGGATCTGCAAAGAACGGCTCAATGAACCCTGCTGCTGCTCGGATTGGTAACGTCAGACCGCGGCGTCATCCGCGGGCTTTGTCATTTGTGTTAACAGGAGAAGCCACCTACAATGTTGTAACATTATGGGCAAACCAGACTAACATTTATGACGTCGACGCCGGCCCAGAGGACGGTCAGGGACGTGAGCCCTGCGCACCCCGAGGTGGAGTTCGCGCTGGTGCTGGCGCGGACCATCGAGTCCGTGCGTTCCGACCCGCAGCAGCTGCGCAGCGCGGTCTACGAGCTGGCGCGGCAGAAGCTGCAGCAGCTCGCGCATGAGGATCCCAGCGAAAGAGCGCGTCTGATGCGGGCGCTGGAAGTGGCGATCGAGGGCGTCGAGGCGCACACCAGGGATGATCCGGTCGAGAGGTTTTCGGTGCCGCCGGCGCGGGCGCTGCCGGAATTCCTGGCGGCGGCAGGCGCCGCGCGGCGGATCGAGGCGCCACGGCGGATTGATGCCGAGGAGGCATTTGTCACCACGCTTGAACCTGTTGCGCCGGCCGGGGTGCCGCGCCATCCGCGATGGTCGTCGTCGGCACCGCTGCGTTATATTGCGATGCTGGGTTTCTTTGGACTGATCGCGGCCGTCGTCCTGCTGCAGCAGCGCGGTGTGTCGCTGGCGGCGGCGCGCGCGATGATCGCGGGCACGCTCGCGCCGGCCCCGCCTCAAACGCAGAGGCCGGCGGTCGTCGCTGCCGTGCCTGTGCCGTCCGTGCCCGCCGAGCCGCCTGCGCCGAAACGGCCGTTGCCGACCGCCTATGGCGTCTATGCCGAGAGCGGCGGCAAGCTCTACGAGCTGCAATTGATCCAGGGCCGTGCGCCGGATCCACGCATTGCGATTTCAGCCGCGATCACCAAGCCAAGCGAGACCTCGCTGCCGGACGGGCATCTGCGCTTCATCGTGTTCCGGCGCGAAGGCGCTGGCGGCGCCTCCGACCCGATCGACGTGCGCCTGATCGCGCGCGTGACGCAGCAGACGACCTTCGATGCGACCGGCAAGCCGGTGGTCTCGCCGGGCGACGACACCTGGGTGATCCGCAACATCTCGATCCCGTTCCGCGCGGCGCCGCTCAGCGAGGATCCGCAGATGTTCGAGGTCCAGCCGCGCGACGACGCGCCGTTGTCGCCGGGACGCTACGCGCTGATCCTGAAGGCGCAGGCCTATGATTTCACGGTCGAGGGCGCGGTGACCGACAAGCGGCATTGCCTGCAGCGGCTGGCGGCCGCGAATGGCGTGTTCTACTCGGAATGCGAGAGGCCGTGAGCGGCGCGCCGATTCGGTTCAGCGCCGTGCTGGCGCTGTTGCTGTCGTCGAATGCCGCCATTGCCGCACCCGATGCCGGGACGGCGAAGCGGTGCCTGCGCGCGGCCTATCTGGTCTACCCGTACAAGCGACCGGGTGCCGGGCCGATGAACGGCGACCGCCTGCACTTCTTTCAGCAATGCATGGCGCAGGAGGGCAACAAGTCGGCGGAAGCGCCGAAGCGCGATTAACTCGGCGAATGCTCCGCGCGCGACCTCAAGCGGCCGAACTGGCTGCGCAGCACCAGCAGGATGAAGTGACCCGCGCCGATGCCGGCAAAACCTCCCGCGACCTTGACGATCGCGTCGAGCAGCCGGCCGTGACGGTCCGGTGTCAGCAATTGCATCGCCTCGAGCGTGAACGCGCTGAACACGACAAAGAGCACGATCAGCGCGGTGCGCCGCGGGTAACCCAGCACAAAGGCCAGTCCCATCACGGCATAGGCGGCGAAGCGCTCGGCCTGCGGATGCAAGAACGACGGACGGTCCTGGATTGGGGACAAGGTGACGAACGCGATGAAGACCAGCGCAAGCCAGCCGGCAACCACGGCAAACGTCTTGATCTTCGAAACAAGCAAAACAGTATTCCCGATCCCGGCGCCACGCCGCGCCCACGCTGGAATTAGCGCATCGCTTGTGCCCGCGATAATTAAATGCCCGCCGAAGGTTAATCTTGCCGCCGTCTGTGACATTGCTCACGGTGCCGGCGCGTTGCGACCGCGATGAGGGGTGGGCAGACGTACATCCAATTTAGGTATTTAAATACCATGATCTCAAGGCCGGGCTCATTCCATCCGTATTGGATCGATGGAACCTGCGCCGCTTGCGCGGGTTCCCGGGATGGTGCACCTGACGAAAAAATAAGCTTTGCGTCGCGGATCCATTCATAAGCCGTTCACGGCGTGAAGCCTCATTTGATGCCGGACTATCGCAATGCTTACTCTCGGAGGCCAAAGTGCGTCTGCTCGTCGTTGAGGATGACCCGGATCTGAACCGCCAGCTCACCACCGCGCTGACGGACGCCGGCTATGTGGTCGATCGCGCGTTCGACGGCGAGGAGGGGCATTTCCTTGGCGACAGCGAGCCCTATGACGCCGTCGTGCTCGATATCGGCCTGCCGAAGATGGACGGTATCTCGGTGCTCGAGGCCTGGCGGCGCAACAAGCGGGTGATGCCGGTGCTGATTCTCACCGCGCGCGACCGCTGGAGCGACAAGGTTCAGGGCTTCGATGCCGGCGCCGACGATTATGTCGCCAAGCCGTTCCATCTGGAGGAGGTGCTGGCACGGATCCGCGCGCTGCTGCGCCGCGCGACCGGGCATGCCCAGGTCGAGCTGAACTGCGGGCCGGTGGCGCTCAATACCCGTACCAAGCGGGTCACCGTCAACGGCAACCCGATCAAGCTGACCTCGCACGAGTACAATCTGCTCGATTATCTGATGCACCATACCGGGCGTGTGGTCTCGCGCACCGAGCTGGTCGAGCATCTCTACGACCAGGACTTCGACCGCGACTCCAACACGATCGAGGTATTCGTCGGCCGCATCCGCAAGAAGCTGGAAGTCGATATCATCCAGACCGTTCGCGGCTTGGGCTACATGCTGTCGCCGCCGACCTAAAGCGATTTCGAGCACAGTGGATGTTTTGGTTCGCGTGAACAAGAAGGCGCGACCAAACAAAAGGATATGAGCATCTCCTATTCAATCGGATCATGCTCTTAAGGCGCTTGATCGCCATGCGGGCATCGGCATGATCGCGCCAGGAGGACTGGATTCGCCATGTCTGAACTCGTCAGGTCGCGGCCCGCTGACACGACGTTCGAGCTAGTCCCCTGATGGGCGGCAGCTCACTTGCGACCCGCCTGTTCGTCTCGGCGACCGCCTGGGTGGTGGTGATCCTGGCGATCACCGGCGTCATCCTGTCGTCGGTCTATCGCGACGCGACCGAGCGCGCCTTCGACCGCAGGCTCAATCTCTATTTGCGCACCCTGATCGCCGAGGTGGCGACGCCGGACGAGCCGGCCGACCGCCAGTTCCAGTCGCTCGGCGAGCCGCTGTTCGACCTGCCGCTGTCGGGCTGGTACTGGCAGATCACCCGCACCGATACCGAAAAGGGCGAGACCCGCGCCTCGCGCTCGCTGTGGGACAAGAAGCTGCCGAAGCTCGAGGAGCACGGTGCCGAGCTGACCGCCGCCGGCGTCCGGCTCGGCTATGTCGACGGGCCCGAAGGCCAGAGCCTGCGCGTGGTGGAGCGGCCGGTCGATCTCGGCGTCGACGGCAAGTTCCTGGTCAGCGTCGCCGGCGACGCCACCGAGATCTTCGATGAGACGCGCAGCTTCGACTATTACCTCGGCGGCACCTTCGCCGCCCTCGGCATCGTGCTGCTGCTGACCACGATCTTCCAGGTGCGCTACGGCCTGGCGCCGCTCAAGCGCATTTCGGACGCGATTGCCGATATCCGTTCCGGCCGCGCCGAGCGGCTGGAGGGCCGGTTCCCGGTCGAGATCGCGCCGCTGGCGCGCGAGACCAACGCGCTGATCGACGCCAACCGGGAGATTGTCGAGCGCTCGCGCACCCATGTCGGCAATCTTGCCCACGCGATCAAGACGCCGCTGTCGGTGATCGTGAACGAGGCCGCTGCGCATGGCGCAGATCTCTTTGCCAGCAAGGTGTTGGAGCAGGCCGATGTGATGCGGGATCAGGTCGCGCACCATCTCGAGCGCGCGCGGATCGCCGCCCGCGCCACCATCGTCTCTACCATCACCGACGTCGCGCCTGCCATCGAGGCGCTGCGGCGGACCATGGAGAAAATCCATCGCGACCGCGACCTCTCGATCGAGGCGAAGGCCGATCCGGCGGCGCGGTTCCGCGGTGAGCGGCAGGACCTGGAGGAGATGGTCGGCAATCTTGTCGACAATGCCTGCAAATGGGCCGCTTCGCAGGTGCTCATCGAGGTCGCCGTGGTTCGGCCGGAGGCGCCGGGCGCCGGGCCGAAGCTGCGTATCGTGGTCGACGACGACGGACGCGGCCTGTCCGAGGACGAGCGCGCCCAGGTGGCGCGGCGCGGCCAGCGGCTCGATGAATCAAAGCCCGGCTCGGGGCTCGGCCTGTCGATCGTGACCGACCTCGCCGGCCTCTATGGCGGCAAGCTCGTGCTGAGCGACGCGCCGATCGGCGGCCTGCGGGCCGAGCTCGTGCTGCCGGCGGTGTAGAAAGGGCATGAGATCAGGTTGAGTTGCAACGGCGTCGAAAGCTCACCTCTCCCTTGGGAGAGGTCGATTTGCGCAGCAAATCGGGTGAGGGGGGTACGGTCTATCGAGGGAGCAAGAGCCCTCACCCGGATTGCACTGGACGATGCTTCGCATCGCCAGGCGCAATCCGACCTCTCCCCGGCGGGGAGAGGTGAACCGAGACCGCCAAGCCGATTTAAAAAACTCATCCCGCTTAGTCTGCCCTTGGCAGACCAATTGCCGTCATTATTCCTAAACGGCTTCTTAACGCGGCCACCTCTATCATTGCGGGCGGACGGGCTGCGGCGTTTGCCGGGCACCAAGCTTTCACGACCGGGCGCATGAGCCAGAAATCGACCGAGCGGCTGAGGGATTATCTCGCGCAGCTTCCGCCGCAATCGCAGGCGCTGCTGATGCGGGAGCTGGAGCGCGCCGTCGAACGTGGCGATGATGTGGCCGTCGCCAATCTGGTGCTGGAGCAGCTGCGCAAGATCGTGCGCGGCGCCGAGGAGGACGAGCGGATCGAGCCGCGCAGCGACGATCCGGCGCGGCTGCTGTTCCGGCCGCTCGAGCCGTTCCTCGCCGAGACCAATTTCCCGACCCGACCCGGCCAGCTCAGGCGCGCCTCGCTGCTGCCGATCTGGCAGTGGCTGGCTCGCGAGGGCGCGCCCGAGGCGGCCCGCGAATTCGAGGCGGCGCTGGCGGCGGCCACCGAGAACGGTCCGATGGAGATCGCCGCGCGCAAGTTCCAGCTGGCGGCGGCGGATGCCATCCTCAAAATTGCGGCACCCACGCAGGACGACCGCCAGCGCGCGCTGTCGCGTGTCGGTCCGCCGAGCGTGGTCGAGGACCTGCTGCCGATCGGCCTGGTGCTGCAGGCCCGCGAAGCGCTGGAAACCCTGGGCAGCCGGCTGCCGAGCCAGATCCGGGTGTTTGCCGATTCCCAGATCGCCTCTGCAACCGACGCGCTGAAGCTGCCGTCGCTGCAGACGCCGCAGCTGCTGCCGTTCGCGCTGTCATTGATCGCGCAGCGGCTCGCCGCGCCGTGGCAGATCGTCCGGCTCGCCATCAAGATGGCGGCCTCCGACGACGAACTGCGGGTTGCGGCGACGCCCTACGGCATCGCCGTCACCATTGCGCTGCATGATTTGTCGTTCGTCGCGGCCTGTCTGCGCACCGACATCAAGCGCGGGCATTTCGATTATGTCGGCGAGCAGCTCAAGACCCTGCATGACGGCGTCCGCGGCCTGCGCACCGAGCTCGACCTGCGCAACGATTCCACCTGGGGCCGCCAGCTGACGTCGGTTCGTGCCGATACCTCCAACGCGCTGCAATCGGAGATCGACAGCGTGCCGGGCCGGGTCCGCCGCATCCTGCGCCAGCGCGCCGACAAGGACATTACCGCAGGCGCCAAGATCGATCAGTCCGAGGTCGAGGACGCCGCCGCCCTGATCGATTTCGTCGCGGTGTGCCGCACCTATGCCAGCGAGCTCGCCATCAACGAGGTGACGCTGCGGACCTTCTCCGACCTGCAACATTATGTCGAGCAGTCGACCGAGGGGCTGGTGCAGTCGCTGCGCGGCGGCGACGCCCGGGTCCGCGCCTTCCGCCAGCAGCAGGTCAAGGCCGCGATCCGCTTCTGCGAAGTGCTGTTCGGCCACGACTACGCCTCGCTGATGAACCGGGCCGCGGAGAACGCCGTGACCGGCGAGCGCAAGTCGTCCCGCGCGGGGTAGGGAAGCCGCGCACATTAGCGGGCAAGAACGAACAACTAGGACGTCGGGCTGAACACTACTTCTGATAAAGCGAAATATTGTGCGCGAGCTGACTAACAGGTTTTGCTGAGTTGGTCGTCGGGTAGATGCCGAGGAAGATATCGTGAACTTTGCTCAGAAGAATGTCTCAATTTGCTTGAAGTTGGCGCGACACGTCCGATCTGCGCCTCTTGCGCATCGCTATTCACGGGAGCTGGAGCAACCGCTGTGACACCATCAAAGGTGCCTTGATGGAAGTTCGTTTGCGTCTTGATTCGATATCTGCAGGTTTAGCGGATTCCTTCCGAAAGGCTGACGATGAGCAACGGCGACATGCGGTCTTGGCATCATGCCTCTTTGCTGTTGCGCGATCGGGCTTGCAGGGTAATGAAATAGACGCGGCCGTTTACCTACTTCGGCACGGCGGCGGCGATCAACTCGCTGTGCGGCGCACCCTCGATCTTCTGATCGAGCAGCTCGATGCGCAATACTTTGAACTCAGCAAAGATGCTGACCGGACAACATCAAGGGCTTTACTCGTGTTCCGGAAGGCGAGAGCTGCGGCAGCATTGGCGTTCGCTCTATCTCCTGATCCAGGACAGCTTCACGAAGCAATATACGAGGCGATCGTTGCGTCGGACGATCAAGCGGAAGCAGTGCGAGCCGCGGATGCAGCGTTGAGGAGTCGCAGGCACTGATATTTGTTCGGCAACCGATGTAAGCGGCTCAAAATCGATGCGCAGCCCGTAGGATGGGTGGAGCGCAGCGATACCCATCAATGCCCGCGGAGACACGATGGGTATCGCGTCGCTCCACCCATCCTACATTCACTGCGCCCCCTGAGTGAGACGCGATAATTTCGGTGACAGTGGCCACCGGAATCCCGCAATTCGAACGCTCGTCTTCGCATTTTCACGCTTGGTCCAGTTCACTGCGTGTGGTGCGAGCCGTCGTTGTCATCGCGCGCTGGCGACATATGGATCGCCTTTCATGCCCTGCACTGTCGGGACCGTCGTGTATTCCTTTGTGCGTGGATTTTGGACGATCGTAGTTCCGGGCACGACCATCTCCAGCCACAGATTATCGCCTGCTACCCACTTTTCGAGCCAGGAATGAAGGCTCTGCCCCGTATTGAAGAGTCCAAACTCGCTGAAACTGACAACACTGCCCGTCGCAGCGTCAACGCAAGACCAGACTCCATCTCCCCAATCACAAAGCGGTACGAGCGTCACGTTGGTATCTGGCCAAAATGCCTCCCTCAGCTCGCACAGCGAACGTCCGTCTACGTCCAGCGATCCATCGGCAGTCCCAATCAAACCATCTCCGGGCCCAAAGCCGCCATTTCCTACAGTCTTCAACAAGCGGCAGTGGAAGGGATAAAGAGAAAAGCCGAGCCTTCTTTCAGTAGCTTCGTCGACTGAGATGTCGCTGGAGGACCGACTTCTCTGGCTCTTATTTTTGAGTAATCAGTCCGCGTCTCCGGATTGCGAGCTCGCTTGGAAACGGCCGAAATCAGTTGTTCTTCAGTCATGTTGTGACTCAGGGTCCGAAAGTAAATGTACGTGCTCCAGCGAGGCTAGCGCCGAGATTGTAAGGTGCGACGGCACACTGCGGACAGACTATGTTTGTGCTAACTCCAACTGTGGGCGTAAGACCCAGCTGGCTTGCTCCCGAAATAGCTGCCATCTCCGCATGGCGCCCGGCCGAGCCGACAAGAGAAGGCGGGGACGATAAGCACTTTCGCGATTTCGGAATAATGGAAGTGTGGCGCTGATTTGCCCGACGTGTCAAGTCGCCATTCGGTGCTGCCGGCCGCCGGCACCTTTGCATGGGGTTGTTTTTCGATATTTTGGTAGCGCGCCTCCGCCCCGAAAACGCTGTTGCAATACCGCCGGAACGGCCACCGGGAGCCGCCTGTTCCCGCCTTCCGCCGATCCAGCAATTGTCAATTGCCGGGCTCGCCGCCGGTAGTGTAAAGCGATTCTAAGGCGGCTTGCCGGAAGCCGCCGTTCCATCCGGGAACCGCTTGATGACGCTGTGGTTTGTGTTCGCGCTGATGACGGTCGCGGCGATCTTTGCCGTGCTGTGGCCGCTCAGCCGCCGCGGACGGGTGGACACCGGTGGCAGTGAGGTCGTGGTCTACCGCGACCAGCTGGCGGAAATCGACCGCGACATGGCCGCTGGCATCATCGGCGCCGCCGAGGCCGATGCGGCGCGGATCGAGATCAGCCGCCGGCTATTGGCCGCTGCCGACCAGAGCAGACATGACGCCCCGGTGACGGGCAGTCTCAGTCTGCGGCGCACTGCCGCGATCGTGGCCCTGGTCGGGTTGCCGGTGATTGCCTCAAGCTTCTATTTCGCGCTCGGCTCGCCGCGGCTTGGCGACTTTCCGCTCGCCGAGCGCAGCCGGGTGGCCGATGCCAACCAGCCGCTCGCTAATCTGGTCGCGCAGGTCGAGGCCCATCTGGAGAAGAACCCGACCGACGGCCGCGGCTGGACGGTGCTGGCGCCGGTGCTGTCGCGCCTCGGCCGCTATGATGACGCCGTCCGCGCCTATCGCAATGCCATCACCTATGCCGGCGACAGTGCCGATCGCCGCGCCGATCTCGGCGAAGCGTTGATGGGGAGCGCCGGCGGCGTCGTCACCGCGGACGCCAAGGCTGAGTTCGAGCGCTCCGTCGCGCTGAATGGCGACGACGCCAAGGCCAATTATTTCCTCGGTCTTGCCGCCGAGCAGGACGGCCGCAAGTCCGACGCCGCGGCGCTCTGGCAGAAGATGCTGGCGAAGGGGCCATCCGATGCGCCGTGGCGGCCGCTGGTGCAGGCCGCGCTGGTGCGGGTCGGCGGCACCGTACCCGGCGGCGTGAGCGCGCCGGCGCTGCCGGATGGCGCGGTGGCTGCGGCCCAGGACATGAGCGAGGCCGATCGCGGTACCATGATCAAAGGCATGGTCGATCGGCTGGCGACGCGGCTGAAGACCAACGGCGACGATGTCGAGGGCTGGCTGCGGCTGGTCCGCGCCTACCTCGTGATGGGCGAGCGCGACAAGGCGATGAGCGCGCGCGCGGATGCCCGGCAGGCTGTCGCCAACGATGCGGACCGGTTGCGTCAGCTCAATGAAGGGCTGAAGAATCTCGGGCTTGATGGATAAAGCATGACGCCGAAAAGTGAACAGCGGTTGTCGGCTGACGTCATGCGCAAGGATGGAACATGACCAGGAAGCAACGGCGTTTGACACTGATCGGCTGCGCGCTCGTCGTGCTGGCGATCGCCGCGGGCCTGGTGCTGAATGCGCTGCGCGATTCCATCGTGTTCTTCTCGACGCCGTCGATGGTCGCCGAAAAGCATCTCGGCCCCGGCAAGCGCTTTCGCCTCGGCGGCCTCGTGGAGCAGGGCTCGCTGAAGCGCGGCGACAACCTCGCCGTGACCTTCACCGTCGGCGACGGCGGCGCCACGCTGCCGGTCGCTTACAAGGGCATCCTGCCGGATCTGTTCCGCGAGGGGCAGGGCGTGGTTGCCGAAGGTGCGCTCGATGCGTCAGGTGTGTTCCGCGCCGACACCGTGCTCGCTAAGCATGACGAGACCTACATGCCGAAGGATGTCGCCGATGCCCTGAAGAAGCAGGGCCACTGGAAGGACGATTACGCCAAACCAGGCAACATGCCGAGCGCCTCCGCGGCGCCGACCCAGGGAGCGATGCGGTGATCGCCGAAAGCGGACATTATGCCCTGGTGCTCGCGCTTGGGCTCGCGCTGATCCAGTCCATCGTGCCGATCGTCGGCGCGCGCTGGCGCGATGCGGCGCTGATGAACGTCGCGCGCTCGACCGCGCTCGCCCAGTTGCTGTTCGTGGCGGCGTCGTTCGCGGCGCTGGTGACGCTGCACGTCACCTCGGATTTCTCGGTCGCCAATGTCTATGAGAATTCGCATTCGCTGAAGCCGCTGCTCTACAAGATCACCGGCGTGTGGGGAAACCATGAAGGATCGATGCTGCTGTGGGTGTCGATCCTGGCGCTGTTCGGCGGCCTCGTCGCGGCGTTCGGCAACAATCTGCCGCTGTCGCTGCGCGCGCATGTGCTGGCGGTGCAGGCCTGGGTCGCCAGCGCGTTCTACCTGTTCATCTTGATTACCTCGAATCCGTTCCTGCGCATCGCCAATCCGCCGCTCGAGGGACGCGACCTCAATCCGGTGCTGCAGGACATTGGCCTCGCGGTGCATCCGCCGATGCTTTATCTCGGCTATGTCGGGTTCTCGATCTCGTTCTCGTTCGCGGTGGCGGCGCTGCTGGAGGGGCGGATCGACGCCGCCTGGGCGCGCTGGGTGCGGCCGTGGACCCTGATGGCGTGGATATTCCTGACGCTCGGCATCGCGATGGGCTCCTACTGGGCTTATTACGAGCTCGGCTGGGGCGGCTGGTGGTTCTGGGACCCGGTCGAGAACGCCTCGCTGATGCCCTGGCTTGCCGGCACCGCGCTGCTGCATTCGGCGCTGGTGATGGAGAAGCGCAACGCGCTGAAGGTCTGGACCGTGCTGCTCTCGATCCTGACCTTCTCGCTGTCGCTGCTCGGCACCTTCCTGGTGCGCTCCGGCGTGCTGACCTCGGTTCACGCCTTCGCGACCGATCCGACCCGCGGTGTGTTCATCCTGCTGATCCTGTTCGTGTTCATCGGCGGCAGCCTGTCGCTCTATGCCTGGCGCGCGCCGGCGCTGAAGCAGGGCGGGCTGTTCGCGCCGATCTCGCGCGAAGGCGCGCTGGTGCTCAACAATCTGCTGCTCACCACCGCCTGCGCGACGGTGTTCATCGGCACGCTGTATCCGCTGGCGCTCGAGGTTCTGACCGGCGAAAAGATCTCGGTCGGCGCACCATTCTTCAATTTCACCTTCGCGCCGCTGTTCGTGCCGCTGCTGCTCGCGGTGCCGTTCGGGCCGCTGCTGGCCTGGAAGCGCGGCGACATGCTCGGCGCGGCGCAACGGCTGATGGTCGCCGGTATCGTTGCGCTGGTGGCAATGGCCCTGGTGTTGGCATGGACCTATGGCGGCGCGACCTTGGCGCCGCTCGCGATCGGGCTAGCGGCCTTCGTCATCATGGGCGCGCTGTGCGACCTCGCCGAACGGATCGCGCTGTTCCGGATTCCGCTGTCGCTCTCGCTGCGCCGCGCACGCGGTCTGCCGCGCGCGACCTGGGGGACTGCGTTTGCGCATGCCGGCCTCGGCATAGCCCTGATCGGGATCGTCTGCGAGACCACCTGGAACACGGAATATATCGGCTCCATGAAGCCGGACGATGTCGCCCGGGTCGCCGGCTACCAGTTGCGGCTCGACGGACTGAATCCGCGGCAGGGGCCGAACTTCCGCGAGATGGTCGCGCAATTCACCGTGACGCGTGACGGGCAGACAGTCAGCGTGATGACGCCGTCGAAGCGCAACTTCACCACCCGCGGCGCCTCGACGACCGAGGCCGCGCTGCTGACGCGCGGCGCAAGCCAGCTCTACATATCGCTCGGCGACACCTCCGCCGACGGATCGATCGCGGTGCGCATTTATCACAAGCCGCTGGTGCTGATGATCTGGTGGGGACCGGTGCTGATGGCGTTCGGCGGCCTGCTGTCGCTATCCGACCGCCGTTTGCGGGTCGGCGCGCCGAAGCCGGCCAAAGCAGCCGCGCGCGCATTGCAGGCGGCCGAGTGATGCGGTCGCGCGCGCTCGCAGCCGCTCTTCTTACGGCGATCCTGATGCTCGGTGCGATGCCTGCGCGGGCGGTGCTGCCCGACGAGATCATGGCAGACCCGGCCAAGGAGGCGAGGGCGCGCGAGCTCTCCAAAGAGCTGCGCTGCATGGTGTGCCAGAACCAGTCGATCGACGATTCGGAGGCGCCGCTGGCCCGCGACCTCCGCCTCCTGGTGCGCGAACGCATCTCGGCCGGCGACAGCGATCGCCAGGTGATCGATTTCCTGGTGGCCCGCTACGGCGAATTCGTCCTGCTGAAGCCGCGTCTCAACGAGCATACGCTGGTGCTGTGGCTGACGCCGCCGCTTCTGCTGGGCGGTTTTGCGCTCTGGCGCCTCGGCCGGCGCAAGGGCAATTCGACTGCCGCCGGGGTCGATTCCGGCCCCGGACTGACGTCCGACGAGCGGGCCCGCCTCGAACGGCTGCTGGCGGCCGAATCCGCGCCGGACAAGCCGCTTTAGTTCCTTTCTAAGCCCTTAATTCGGCTGCGCTATTCTGCCGCAGCGCTGATCTGCTCGATTACAAAAGTTTAATTCCGCAGCCAGCGCGCCGTAAGGCTGATGACCCCATGTTCAGACGCATCAGGTGCCCGCCCCCGCACCGGTGATTCTGGCCTTGGAGATTTCAACACATGACCGATCGTCCCGACCTCTCGTCCCTTCCGTCCTACAAGGCGCCGAAGCGCTCGCTGTTCTCTGCCCGCAAACTTGCGCTGATGGCCTCGGTCGTGGCCGGCCTCGGTGCCGCCACCTATGGCTTCAGCCCCACCCACAACCCGGCCGACCTGTTCACCACGCCTGCGCATGCGCAGGTCAATAACGAGGTCAAGAAGGTCCAGCAGCCGGTCGGTTTTGCCGACATCGTCGAGCGCGTGAAGCCGTCGGTGATCTCGGTCAAGGTCAACATTCGCGAGAAGGTCGCGAAGGATGACGGCAACAACAATGACGATTCGCCGTTCCAGCCGGGTTCGCCGATGGAGCGCTTCTTCCGCCGCTTCGGCGGTCCGGATGGCTTGCCCCCGGGCCTGCGCGGTGGACCGCGTGGCGGTGGCGTGGTGACGGGCCAGGGCTCCGGCTTCTTCATCTCGGCTGACGGCTATGCCGTGACCAACAATCACGTCGTCGACGGCGCCGACAAGGTCGAAGTCACGACCGATGACGGCAAGACCTATTCCGCCAAGGTGATCGGCACCGATCCGCGCACCGACCTCGCGCTGATCAAGGTCGAGGGCGGCTCCAACTTCCAGTTCGCCAAGCTGTCCGACACCAAGCCGCGCATCGGCGACTGGGTGCTGGCGGTCGGCAATCCCTTCGGTCTCGGCGGCACCGTGACCGCGGGCATCGTCTCCGCCTCCGGCCGCGACATCGGCAACGGTCCGTATGACGACTTCATCCAGATCGATGCGCCCGTGAACAAGGGCAATTCGGGTGGCCCGGCGTTCGACGTGTCCGGCGAGGTGATGGGCGTCAACACCGCGATCTACTCGCCGTCCGGCGGCAGCGTCGGCATCGCGTTCTCGATCCCGGCCCAGACCGTCAAGAGCGTCGTTGCCCAGCTGAAGGACAAGGGCTCGGTCAGCCGCGGCTGGATCGGCGTCCAGATCCAGCCGGTGACTTCCGACATCGCCGACAGCCTCGGCATGAAGAAGGCCGAAGGCGCGCTGGTTGCCGAACCGCAGGCCAACGGCCCCGCGGCCAAGGCCGGCATCGAGTCCGGTGACGTCATCACCGCCGTCAATGGCGAGCCGGTGAAGGATGCGCGCGAACTCGCCCGCACCATCGGCGGCCTCGCGCCCGGCAATGCGGTGAAGCTGAACGTGCTGCACAAGGGTCAGGACAAGACCGTCAACCTGACGCTCGGCCAGTTGCCGAACAGCCTGGAAGCCAAGGCTGACACCGACAACAACAGCGACAAGGGCAACTCGTCCCGCGGCACCGACGTGCCGAAGCTCGGCCTCACCGTGGCGCCCGCCAACAGCGTGGCCGGCGCCGGCAAGGAAGGCGTGGTCGTGACCGAAGTCGATCCCAAGAGTGCTGCCGCTGAGCGGGGCTTCAAGGAAGGCGACGTGATCCTCGAGGTCGCCGGCAAGTCCGTCGGCACCGCCGGTGAGGTGCGTGATGCGATCACCGCGGCGCGCAATGACAACAAGAACAGCGTTCTCATGCGCGTGAAGAGCGGCGGTTCGTCGCGCTTTGTGGCAGTGCCGCTGGCCAAGGGATAACTATCTATGAGTTGGAAAGCGTCGCCGGCATTAGTCGCCCCCGCCGACGGCGCTTTCCGGGGGGTGGGCCCCTTGCTCGCTCCCTATGTTGCCTTTCGATGGAATATGCCCCCCTCCGTCGGAAGGTCTCAGGGCGGTGGAGTCCCCCAGCTTCACCGCCCACTTTTTCCCAACCCGCATGATCCGGAAAAGTGGAAACCGGTTTTCCGGTCAGATCATGCGGCAGCTCAAATTACAGAATATGCGCGGTCGTCTTGCATGTGCAGGCCGGCCGCGCCATGCTGACAGAGGGCCCATTCCCGTGACCGCCACCGCTCCGCAAATGCGCATCCTGATCATCGAAGACGACCGCGAGTCAGCCGACTATCTGGTCAAGGCATTCCGTGAAGTCGGCTACATCGCCGATCTCGCCTCGGACGGCGAGGAAGGCCTGTCGATGGCCGAAACCGGCGATTACGACGTGCTGGTGGTGGATCGCATGCTGCCGAAGCGGGACGGCCTGTCGCTGATCGGCAGCCTGCGCGACAAAGGCAACCGGACGCCGGTCTTGATCCTCTCGGCGCTCGGCCAGGTCGATGACCGCATCAAGGGCCTGCGCGCCGGCGGCGACGACTATCTGCCGAAACCCTATTCCTTCGCCGAGCTGCTCGCGCGCGTCGAGGTGCTGTCGCGGCGCAATGTCGGGCCGGCCGAGGAGACCACCTACAAGGTCGGCGACCTCGAGCTCGATCGGCTGTCGCATCGCGTCGCCCGCGGCAAGGACGAGCTGACCTTGCAGCCGCGCGAGTTCCGCCTGCTCGAATATCTGATGAAGCATGCAGGGCAGGTGGTGACGCGCACGATGCTGCTCGAGAATGTTTGGGACTATCATTTCGATCCGCAGACCAACGTCATCGACGTGCACATCTCGCGGCTGCGCTCCAAGATCGACAAGGGTTTTGAGCGGCCGCTGCTGCATACCATCCGCGGCGCGGGGTATATGATCCGTGACGGCATTCGGTAAACTGATCCGGACCACGGCGTTTCGGCTGACGCTGGTCTATCTGTTCCTGTTCGCGCTGTTTGCCGCCTCGTTGCTGGCTTACTTCGCCTGGAACACGCGGCGGCTGATCACCGAGCAGATCACGACCACCGTCAACGTCGAGATCGGCGAGATCACTTCCATCTATAACCGCCGTGGCCTGCACGGGCTGCTGACCACCATGGGCAATCGGGCGCTGCGGCCGGGCGCCAACCTCTATCTCCTGACCGCGCCGAACGGGCAGGCGCTGGCCGGCAATGTCGGCTCGCTGGCGCCGGGCGTGATGAGCGTCCAGGGCTGGAGCGAGACCGCCTATCGCCGGATCGACGACCAGGACAAGACCGATCATCGCGCGCTGGTGCGGGTCGCCGAGATGGACAACGGCTTCCGCCTCCTGGTCGGGCGCGACCTCGAGGAGCGGCGGCGGCTGTTCGGCATCGTCGCCAAGGCCGCGCAATGGTCGATCCTCGTCGTGGTCGTGCTCGGCATCGGCGGCGGCATCTTCGTCGCCCGCCGCGTGCTGCACCGGATCGACGCCATGACCGGCACCACCAGGCGCATCATGGCGGGCGATTTGTCCGGCCGGCTGCCGGTCGGCCGCAGCGGCGACGAGCTCGACCGCCTCGCGGAAAATCTCAACGTCATGCTGGAGCGCATCGAGGCGCTGATGACGGGGCTGAAGGAGGTCTCCGACAACATCGCCCACGACCTCAAGACGCCGCTGACGCGGCTGCGCAACCGCGCCGAGGAGGCGCTGGCGCGGTCGGGCAGCGAGGCCGACTATCGCGCCGCGCTGGAGCGGACGATCGAGGAATCCGACGGACTGATCCGCACCTTCAACGCGCTGTTGATGATCGCGCGCGCCGAGTCCGGCCAGGCGCGCGGCAACATGGACGATTTCGACGGTGCCGACGTCGCCAACGGCATCCACGAATTGTACGAGCCGCTGGCCGAGGACGACGGCATGACGCTGCAGGTGAAAACGGCGCCGGCGCCGATTCACGGCAACCGCGAATTGATCAGCCAAGCGGTCGCCAACCTGGTCGAGAACGCCATCAAATATGGCAAGCCCGACGCGGGCGTCGAGCCGATGAAGGCGGATGCGCGGGAGATCCTGATCGAGGCGCGGCGCGAGGGCGATCAGGTCCTGCTCAGCGTCACCGACCACGGTCCTGGTATCCCCGAGGGCGATCGCAAGCATGCGGTGGAGCGCTTCGTCCGGCTCGAGGCGAGCCGCACCTTACCCGGTTCCGGTCTCGGCCTCAGCCTGGCCTCGGCGGTCGCCACGCTCCATGGCGGCGAGCTGCGGCTCGGCGATGCCCATCCCGGGCTGGTGGCCACCCTGGTGCTGCCCGCACGGGCGGGCGGCAGTGACAGGCTTGCGGCTCAAACGCAGGATGTGCCACAGAAGGCGGCATGAATGCCGCCGCGCCGGGAAACGCGGATCGACACTGTCTGGCCGCGCGGTTCGCGGATGGACCGCGTGTCGCCGCGCCCGAATCCGCCGATCAGCGCCTGACTGACTGGTTCGCCGAGCTCGAGCCGGCGCAATCGGCCGCGCTCGCAGCCTTGCTGGAGCATCCGTTCGCGCGGGACATCCTGCGCGGCATCGCGGAGTTCTCGCCCTATCTGTTCGAGCTCGCGCGCGCCGATGCCGCGCGGTTGATCCGGATCCTGTCATGCGACCCGGAACAGCATCTGGCGGGGCTGATCGAGACCACCTCGCGCGACGTGCTCGTCGCCGGCAGCGAGGCCGACGTGATGGTGCTGCTTCGCCGCATGAAGGCGGAGGCCGCGCTGATGATCGCACTGTGCGACATCGGCGGCGTCTGGCCGGTGATGCGGGTGACGGCGGCGCTGACCGACATCGCGGTGAATTCGGTGCAGTCGGCGCTGCGATATTTGTTCCGGCAGGAAGTCGCCCGCGGCCGCATGACCGCCGTCGATGCCGAGCATCCGGAAGTCGGCTCGGGCCTGATCGTGCTTGCCATGGGCAAGATGGGCGCGGGCGAGCTGAACTATTCCAGCGACATCGACCTGATCGTGTTCTTCGATCGCACAGTCACTTCGCTCGCCGAGGATATCGAGCCGCAGCCGTTCTTCGTCCGCGTCACCCAGGCGATGGCGCGGATGCTGCAGCAGCGCTCGGGCGAGGGCTATGTGTTCCGGGTCGATCTCCGGCTGCGCCCGGACCCGGCCTCGACCCAGGTCGCGATCTCGACCGACGCGGCTTTGCACTACTACGAGCGCGAGGGGCGCACCTGGGAGCGCGCCGCGATGATCAAGGCGCGGCCCTGCGCAGGCGATCCCAGGGCGGGCGAGGCGCTGATCGCTGAGCTCGCGCCGTTCGTCTGGCGCAAGCACCTGGATTTTGCCGCGCTTGCCGACGTCCACGACATGAAGCGGCAGATGCAGACCTATCGCGGCCAAAGCGAGATCTCGGTCGAGGGCCACAACGTCAAGGTCGGCCGCGGCGGCATCCGCGAGATCGAGTTCTTCGCCCAGACCCAGCAGCTGATCGCCGGCGGCCGCCATCCCGAGCTGCGGGTGCGGCCGACGCTGGAAGCGCTCAACGTGCTCGCCAACAGCAACTGGATCACTTACGAGGCGCGCGACGAACTGACGACGGCCTACGAATTCCTGCGCCGGGTCGAGCACCGGCTGCAGATGATCGCCGACGAGCAGACCCATTCGCTGCCCGAAGCGCCCGAGGACGTCGAGCGCTTCGCGCATTTCTTCGGCTACGAGAATCGCGAGGCTTTCGCCAGGGATCTGCTCGGTCAGCTCAAGATCGTGCAGAACCACTACGGCAAGCTGTTCGAGGGTGACGACCCGACCGGCACTGCGAAGCTGCCGGATGTCGACTATGGCGCCGGGCCTGAAGACGGCCGCCTGATCGAGCATCTCGCTCAACTCGGCTTCAAGAAGCCCGTTGCGGTGGCCGGCACCGTGCAGCAGTGGATCGAGGGCGATTATCGCGCGCTGCGTGTCGAGGCGACGCGGGCGGCGTTCCTCGAATTCATTCCCGGCCTGATCGACGGCCTCGCGGATGCCGAAGAGCCGGACGACGCGGTGGCGGCATTCGACCGTTTCCTCGGCGCGCTGCAGCGGGGCGGGCGGCTGATCTCGCTGCTCAGCCAGAACCGCGATTTCGTAGCGCTGGTGGCGCTGATCCTTGGCGCTGCGCCGCGGCTCGGCGACATGCTGGCGCGGCAGCCGCAGATCATGGACGGCCTGGTCGATCCGCGCTTCTTCGGTGCGATGCCGGACAAGAAGGAGCTGTCGGAGCGGCTCGCGGCCACGCTGCAGGATGCCTCGTCCTACGAGGACTTCCTCGATCGTCTGAGATTGTTCGGCCAGGAGAGCCTGTTCCTGATCGGCACGCGAATCCTGTCCGGCACGGTGTCGGCGCAGCACGCCAGCACGGCCTTTGCCGATGTCGCGGAGGGGATCGTGCACACCGTGCACGGCCTCGTCACCGGCCAGTTCGCCGCGCAATACGGCCGGATCAAGGGGCAGGAGACCGCGATCATCGCGATGGGCCGGCTCGGCAGCCGCGAGATGACGGCGTCCTCCGACCTCGATCTGATCACGCTCTACGATTTCGACAGCGAGGCGCCGGATTCCGACGGCGAACGCTCGCTGCACGGCGCGCAGTACTTTGCCCGCTTCACCCAGCGCCTGATCAGCGCCTTCACCACCCGGACCAATTACGGCGTGCTGTACGAGGTCGACATGCGGCTGCGCCCGTCCGGCCGCGCCGGCCCGGTCGCCTCGCGGATCGATTCCTTCGCCGACTATCAGGAGCGCGAGGCCTGGACCTGGGAGCACATGGCGCTGACCCGCGCCCGCGTGATCTCGTCGTCAGCGGAATTCCGCGAGAGGATCGAGGCGATCATCCGCAGCGTGCTGACGAGGCCGCGCGATGCGGCGTCGACCGCGGCTGACGTTGCCGACATGCGGCGAGCGATCGCGCTGGAGAAGGGCGAGGATGATGTCTGGGACCTCAAGCTCGCCGCCGGCGGGCTCGTCGACATCGATTTCATCGCGCAATATCTCCAGCTTGCACATGCTTCGGCGAAGCCGGAGATCCTCAGCGTCTCGACGCTTCAAGTGCTCGACAATGCGGCCAAGCTCGGCCTGCTCGGCCAGTCAGAAGCCGAGATTCTGCGCTCGGCGGCGCGGCTCTATCATGACCTGACGCAGATCCTGCGGCTCTGCGTCACCGGCAAGTTCAATCCGGAGACCGCCGGCGAAGACCTGCTGCGCGTGATGGCGCGGGCCGGCGACACGCCGGATTTCTCCGCGCTGGAGGCGCGCCTCCGCGAGACGCAGAGCGAGGTCCGCCGCGTTTTCAACGCGATCGTGGGTGGGGGTTAGTTCCCGCAATCACGGCTCTGTCCACGTCATTGCGAGCGAAGCGAAGCAATCCATCGCTCCGCAAGCGGAGAAGTGGATTGCTTCGTCGCTATCGCTCCTCGCAATGACGACGGTGCAAAGCGTCACACGCGGTGACGGTGGGTAAGCGGTGGCAGGGCCCGAAGGCTACGCCTGCAGCTTCAGCTTGAGCAGCGCATCGCGGACGTCGGGCTCGAGGCCGGCGCCGCCGGCGTCGAGATGGGCGAAGATCTGCTTGCGCATCCGCGGGTCCCAGAACTTCCAGATGTGCTCGGAGATGCCCTGCACGGCGCGGTCGCGCCCCTGGCTCTGGAAGAACTTTCCGATCTGGTTCGCCATATAGACCAGTTTGTCAGGCGACGACGACATAGGCGGACTCCTTGCCGGGCACCGCGCCTGTGACGCGTTCCGGGTGGGTAAATATCTCAAATCCATCGGCGCGGGCGATCGCGGCGAGCGTGATGCCGGCGGCATCCGCCATCCGCACCGCAAGCCCGGTTGGCGCCGATACCGCCGCGATCAGCGGCGCGCCGATCGCGGCGGTCTTCTGCACCATTTCGACCGAGACGCGGCTGGTCAGCAGCACGATGCCGTCGCTCGCGACGACCTTGTCGCGGGCCAGCGCGCCGGCGAGCTTGTCCAGCGCATTGTGGCGTCCGACATCCTCGCGCAGTGCCACGATGCCGCGCGTGGCGGTCCAGAACGCGGCCGCGTGCACCGCGCGGGTCTGGTGGTTGATCTCCTGCAGCGGCGCGACCGCCGCCACCGCGGTCATGATCTCGCGCGGCGAGAACACGCGGCCCGTGGACACGACTGCAGCCGGCCGGACTGCCTCGCTGATGGAATCCAATCCGCACAGACCACAGCCCGTCGGGCCGGCGATGTTGCGCCGCCGCTCGGCGATCCGCTCGGCTTTGTCAGGCTTGAGCCACATCCGAAGCTCGATGCCGTCGTCGAGCTCGACGATGTCGAGGGTCTCGATTTCGTCGGCCGATTGCACGATGCCTTCGCTCAGGCTGAATCCGACCGCGAAGTCGCCGAGGTCCTCGGGCGAGCCCATCATCACTGCGTAGGTGCCGCCATTGTAGGTCAGCGCCAGCGGCGTCTCCTCGGGGATCAGGCGCGCGCCGCCGCTGAAGACGCCGTCGCGCCAGACCTTCCGGATCGCCTTGTGGACGGGCTCGCGCATCGCTACTCCGCGGCTTCCACGACAGGCGCGATGCGGCGGGAGTTGCGCGCCTGTTCGTCATAGGCCTTCTGCCAGTCGGACGGACCGTTCGACGGCGAGATCTGCACGGCAGTGACCTTGTACTCAGGACAGTTGGTCGCCCAGTCCGAGAAGTCGGTCGTGATGACGTTGGCCTGGGTGTCCGGATGGTGGAACGTGGTGTAGACCACGCCCGGCGCCACGCGGTCGGTGATTTCAGCGCGCAGCGTGGTCTCGCCGGCGCGGCTCGCCAGCCGCACCCAGTCGCCGTCGCGCACGCCGCGCTGCTCGGCGTCGTGCGGATGGATCTCGAGCCGATCCTCGGCGTGCCACACCACGTTCTCGGTGCGGCGGGTCTGCGCGCCGACATTGTACTGGCTGAGGATACGCCCCGTCGTGAGCAGGAGCGGATAACGCGGGCCGGTGCGTTCGTCGGTCGCGATATATTCGGTGAGGATGAACTTGCCCTTGCCGCGCACGAAGCCGCCGATATGCATCACCGGCGTGCCTTCCGGCGCCTTCTCGTTGCAGGGCCACTGCACCGAGCCGAGCTCGTCGAGCTTGGCGTAGGAGACGCCCGCGAAGGTCGGCGTCAGCGCGGCGATCTCGTCCATGATCTCGGACGGATGGCTGTATTTCATTTCGAAGCCCATCGCCTTGCCAAGCATGATCGTCACTTCCCAGTCGGCATAGCCGTTGAGCGGCGTCATCACCTTGCGGACGCGCTGGATGCGGCGTTCGGCATTGGTGAAGGTACCGTCTTTCTCGAGGAAGGTCGAGCCGGGCAGGAAGACGTGGGCGTAGTTCGCGGTCTCGTTCAGGAAGAGGTCATGGACGATGACGCATTCCATCGCCGACAGCGCCGCCACCACATGCTTGGTGTTCGGGTCGGATTGCAGGATGTCCTCGCCCTGCACGTAGAGCCCCATGAAGCTGCCTTCGATCGCGGCATCGAACATGTTGGGGATGCGCAGGCCCGGCTCGTTGTTGAGCTTGACGTTCCACATCGCCTCGAACTGCTCGCGCACCGCGTCGCCCGCGATGTGGCGGTAGCCCGGCAGCTCGTGCGGGAACGAGCCCATGTCGCAGGAGCCCTGCACGTTGTTCTGGCCGCGCAGCGGGTTCACGCCGACGCCGGGCCGGCCGATATTGCCGGTCACCATCGCGAGGTTGGCGATCGCGATCACCGTGGTCGAGCCCTGGCTGTGCTCGGTGACGCCAAGCCCGTAATAGATCGCGCCGTTGCCGCCGGTGGCATAGATCCGCGCCGCCTCGCGCAGCGCCTTCGGATCGACGCCGGTCATGATCGCTGTGGCTTCCGGACTGTGCTTGTCCTGAGCGACGAAAGCGGCCCAGTCCTCGAACTCGCTCCAGTCGCAGCGCTCGCGCACGAAGGCCTCGTCGGCGAGCCCCTCGGTGACGATGACATGCGCGAGCGCGGTGAGCACGGCGACGTTGGTGCCGGGCATCAGCGGCAGGTGCAGCGCCTTCACATGCGGCGATTCCACCATCTCGGTGCGGCGCGGATCGATCACGATCAGCTTGGCGCCCTGGCGCAACCGCTTCTTCAGCCGCGAAGCGAACACCGGATGGGCCGAGGCCGGATTGGCGCCGATGATCAGCACGACGTCGGTGTCTTCCACCGAGTCGAAATCCTGGGTGCCGGCCGAGGTGCCGTAGGTCTGCGACAGGCCGTAGCCGGTCGGCGAATGGCAGACGCGGGCGCAGGTGTCGACATTGTTGTTGCCGAAGCCGGCGCGGATCAGCTTCTGCACCAGATAGGTCTCTTCATTGGTACAGCGCGACGAGGTGATGCCGCCGACCGCGTCGCGGCCGTATTTCTGCTGGATGCCCTTGAACTTCGCGGCGGCAAAATTCAGCGCCTCGTCCCACGACACTTCCTGCCAGGGATCCTCGATCCGCTCGCGGATCATCGGCTTCAGGATGCGCTCCTTGTGGGTGGTGTAGCCCCAGGCGAAGCGGCCCTTGACGCAGGAATGGCCGCGATTGGCCTTGCCGTCCTTCCACGGCACCATGCGCACCACTTCCTCGCCGCGCATCTCGGCCTTGAAGGCGCAGCCGACGCCGCAATAGGCGCAGGTGGTGACGACCGAGTGCTCGGGCTGGCCGATCTCGATCACGGATTTCTCGGTCAGCGTCGCGGTCGGGCAGGCCTGCACACAGGCGCCGCAGGAAACGCATTCGGAGCCGAGGAAGCTCTCGTTCATGCCGGGCGAGACGCGGCTGTCGAAGCCGCGACCGGAGATCGTCAGCGCGAAGGTGCCTTGCACCTCCTCGCAGGCGCGCACGCAGCGCGAGCAGACGATGCACTTCGAGGGATCGTAGGTGAAGTACGGATTGGACTCGTCCTTCGGCATCCAGTTGTCGTTTTCGCAGCCGTGCGATTTGGCGAAGACGTGGTTCTCGCCCTCATAGCCGTAGCGCACGTCGCGCAGGCCGACGGCGCCCGCCATGTCCTGCAATTCGCAGTCGCCGTTCGCGGCGCAGGTCAGGCAGTCCAGCGGATGGTCGGAGATATAGAGCTCCATCACGCCCTTGCGCAGCTTCTTCAGCCGGTCGCTCTGGGTGTGCACCACGAGGCCGGGCATGACCGGCGTGGTGCAGGAGGCGGGCGTGCCGGCGCGGCCTTCGATCTCGACGAGGCAGAGCCGGCAGGAGCCGAAGGCGTCGACCATGTCGGTCGCGCACAGCTTCGGAATCTGGGTGCCGGCTTCCATCGCTGCGCGCATGATCGAGGTGCCCTCGGGCACGGTGATCTGATTGCCGTCAATGGTCAGCGTGACCATCGTCTCGGATTTGGATTTGGCCGTGCCGAAATCGATTTCCTGGATCAGCGACATCGTGATTTCCTTGCTATTCCGCGGCCTGCAGCCGGGCCGGTGCGGGACCGAAATCTTCCCGGAAGTGTTTCAGTGCGCTCATCACGGGGTAGGGCGTGAAGCCGCCGAGCGCGCAGAGCGAGCCGAATTTCATTGTGTTGCAGAGGTCTTCGATCACCGCGAGGTTTTCCGCGACGCGCTCGCCGTTGATGATCTTGTTGATGGTCTCGACGCCGCGGGTCGAACCGATCCGGCACGGCGTGCACTTGCCGCAGGATTCGATCGCGCAGAACTCCATCGCGAAGCGCGCCTGCTTGACCATGTCGACGGTGTCGTCGAACACCACGATCCCGCCATGGCCGATCAGGCCGTCGCGCGCGGCAAACGCCTCATAGTCGAACGGCGTGTCGAACAGCGCGCGGGGGAAGTAGGCCCCGAGCGGGCCGCCGACCTGCACGGCGCGCACCTCGCGTCCGGTGAGGGTGCCGCCGCCGATCTCGTCGACGAGCTCGCCGAGCGTGACGCCGAACGCGGTCTCGAACAGCCCGCCATATCTGATGTTGCCGGCGAGCTGGATCGGCATCGTGCCGCGCGAACGGCCCATGCCGAAATCCGCGTAGGCGTTGGCGCCGTTGTCGAGGATGAAGGGGATCGCCGCGAACGACAGCACGTTGTTGATCACGCTCGGCCGGCCGAACAGGCCCTTGTGCGCGGGCAGCGGCGGCTTGGCCCGCACGATGCCGCGGCGGCCTTCGAGGCTCTCCAGCAGCGAGGTCTCTTCGCCGCAGACATAGGCGCCGGCGCCGACCCGCACCTCGAGATCGAATTCATGCGCAGAGCCGCCGATGCGCTTGCCGAGCAAGCCGGCGCGCCGGGCGGCTGAGATCGCCGCGTTCATCGCCTCGACCGCGTGCGGATATTCCGAGCGGATGTAGATGTAGCCCTTGGTGGCACCGACCGTGATACCCGCGATCGTCATGCCCTCGATCACGACGAAGGGGTCGCCTTCCATGATCATGCGGTCGGCGAAGGTGCCGCTGTCGCCTTCGTCGGCGTTGCAGACGATGTATTTGCGGTCGGCGCTGGCCTGCGCCACCGTCTTCCATTTGATGCCGGTGGGGAAGCCGGCGCCGCCGCGGCCGCGCAGGCCCGACGTGGTGACGTCGGCAAGGATCTGGTCGGAGCTCAGCGTCAGCGCCCGCTCCAGGCCCTTGTAGCCGCCATGGGTACGGTAGTCGTCGACCGAGCGCGGATCGACCACGCCGCAGCGGGCGAAGGTCAGCCGGGTCTGGCGCTTCAGCCAGGGGATCTCGTCCGTGACACCAAGCCGCAGGGCATGCTGGCCGCTACCGGCCATCGCATCGAGCAGGGATGGCACGTCCGCCGGCGTCACCGGGCCGAATGCGATGCGGCCCTGCGCGGTCGAAAGCTCAACCATCGGCTCCAGCCAGCACAGCCCGCGCGAGCCGTTCCTGACAATCTCGATTGCTGCGCCACGCGCTGCTGCAGCCTGCGCGAAGGCGAGGGCGACATCGTCGGCGCCGACGGCGACGGCCGCGGCATCGCGGGGAACGTAGATTCGCATTGTCATCGCTGTGCCTCCGCGACCAGCGCATCGATCCGCGCCTCATCGAGCCGGCCGACCACGCGGCCATCCAGCATCGCCGAGGGTGCGGTGGCGCACAGCCCGAGGCAGTAGATCGGCTCCAAGGTCACGCGGTCATCCGCCGTGGTGTGTCCGAGTGAGACACCCAGTTTGGCCTCCGCGCGCGCAGCAAGCCGGTCGCCACCGGCGGCCTGGCAGGCCTCGGCGCGGCAGAGCTTGAGGACGTGGCGCCCGGCCGGCGCCTTCCGGAAATCATGGTAGAAGGTGAACACGCCGTGCACCTCGGCGCGCGACAGATTGAGCGCCTCGGCGACCATCGGAATCGCCGGCTCGGGCACGTAGCCGAACGCCTCCTGCAGCGCATGCAGGATCACCAGCGTTGCGCCTTCAAGTCCGGCATGCTCGGCGATGATTTCAGCGCCGCGCGCCGTGTCCCAAGGTTCGTATCCCACCGTCATCCGCGCTTCTCACGATCCATTTTTTGCTGCGCGCATCAGAGTTGGAATTGTTCGAAACATCAATAAAGCTGTCTCATGCGGCGATTGCGAAACGCGATTAATAGCGTCGCCGAATGGCTCGATTGGGGATCGCAATAATGTTCTGGAATCACGTACTTCCGGGACGCTTTGGATTTCGGGATCGCGCCCGGATCGTGCTACCTATGGCCGCGTCGGGCAGCCATTTGGGGCGCCGTTTTTCCGAGGGGGTTTGAACCTTGATCGACAAGCTGGAACTTCTGCTGGCGCTGGCCAAGGAGCGGCATTTCGGCCGGGCTGCGGAGGCCTGCGGCGTCACCCAGCCGACCATGTCGACCAGCCTCAAGCAGCTCGAGGAGATCCTCGGCGTCATGCTGGTGCAGCGCGGATCGCGCTTCCAGGGTTTCACGCCCGAGGGCGAACGGACGCTGGACTGGGCGCGGCGCATCGTCGGCGACGCGCGGGCAATGAAGCAGGAGATCAACAGCCTCAAGGACAAGCTGTCCGGCGAGATCCGGATCGCGGCGATCCCGACCGCGCTCGGCATGGTGGCCTCGCTGACGACGCCGTTCCGCGCGCGCCATCCCGATGTGCGTTTCCGCATCCAGTCCTGCACGTCGGCCGACGTGCTCGGGCTGCTCGAAAATCTCGAGGTCGATGCCGGGCTGACCTATATCGAGAACGAGCCGATCGGCAAGGTCCGCACCATCCCGCTCTACAATGAGAGCTATCGTCTGCTGACGGCGCCGGATGCGATGTTCGGTGACCGCAAGCAGGTGACGTGGAAGGAAGTCGGCACCGTGCCGCTCTGCCTGCTCACGCCCGACATGCAGAACCGCCGCATCATCGATCGCGCGCTGACCTCGGTCGGCGCCGAGGCGACGCCGACGCTGACATCGAACTCGCTGCTCGTGCTCTACACCCATGTGAAGACCGGACGCTGGGCCAGCGTGATGCCGGCCAAGCTCGCCGAGACGCTTGGCCTTGCGGATGCCGTGCGCAGCATTCCGATCGTCGACCCGGTCGTCGACTACAGCATCGGCCTCGTGATCCCGCAGCGCGATCCGATGACGCCGCTGATTGCCGCACTGGTGCAGGTCGCGCGCGAGGTCGCGCCCAAGCTGGAGAGCGCGTAGCGCGCGGCGATCAGCCGAGCTCTTTCACGACGGTTCCCGCTTCAGGCCCGCCGGGCCAGGCGCTGAACGCAATCTTCTGCTTCACGCAGCAATCGTGGAACTCACGGACGGTTGAACGGTTTCATTGCGGCGTCCCGATTAGCCAGCAGGAGCCGCTTTGAATCGCCGCCAGTTACTCCACGGATCGGCCGTGTTGCCGACACTATTGCTGTTGCCGCAGCGAGAAGCCGCAGCCGCTGGGAACAATTCGGACGCACCTTTCGATCCGTCGATGGTGAGGGAGCTCGCCCGCAACCTCGCGAGCAAGGCGTTCGAGCCCCCCGACGAGAAGTTGCCGAACGGCCTGAAGGACCTGACCTACGATCAGTACCGCACCATCCGCTTCGTGCCGGAGCGCGCGTTGTGGCGCGGCCAGAAGCTGCCGTTCGAAGCGCAGTTCTTCCATCGCGGTTTCTTCTACAAGAACAAGGTCCAGATCTTCGAGGTCGTGGACGGCAAGGTCAGCGAAGTCGGCTACAGCAAGGACAGTTTTTCGTTCGGCAAGGACGTGCCCGCGTTCACCGAGACCGATCTCGGTTTCGCCGGATTTCGGATCCACGCGCCGATCAACAAGCCGGACTATTACGACGAGGTCTGCGTCTTCCTCGGCGCGAGCTATTTCCGCGCCGTCGCCAAGGATGAGACCTATGGCCTGTCGGCGCGCGGCCTGTCGATCGACACCGGCGAGGCGAAGGGCGAGGAGTTTCCATTCTTCAAGGCGTTCTGGCTCGAGCGTCCCGTGCCCAACGCGACCTCGCTGGTCATTCACGCCTTGCTCGACAGCAAGAGCTGCGCGGGGAGCTACCGCTTCACGATCAGGCCCGGCAAGACCACGGTGTTCGATGTCGAGGCATCGGTCTATCCGCGGGCCGATCTCGAGCATGCCGGCCTCGCGCCGATGACGAGCATGTTCTTCTTCGGGCCGAACGATCGCAACGAGGTCGATGACTTCAGGCCGTCGGTGCACGATTCCGACGGGCTTGCGATCTACAACGGCAAGGGCGAGAGCCTGTGGCGTCCGCTGAGCAATCCGCGCGATCTCCAGATCAGCACCTTCCAGGACATCAATCCGCACGGCTTCGGGCTGATGCAGCGAGAGAAGAATTTCTTCGCCTATCAGGACATCGAATCGAGTTTCGAGAAGCGCCCGAGCCTGTGGGTCGAGCCGATCGGCGACTGGGGCGAGGGCGCGGTCATCCTGATCGAGATTCCGACCAAGGAAGAGATCCACGACAACATCGCCGCGTTCTGGCGGCCGAAGGCGCCGCTCAAGGCCAAGAGCGAGACCAATCTCACCTATCGCCTGCATTGGGGACCCGACGCCCCGAAGCCGCATTCGCTCGCGCGTTTCACCCGCACCGGCATCGGCGCCCGCGGCGAGGACGGCAAGCTGTTCGTGCTCGATCTGATCGGAGACAATCTGAAGGGTGCCGATCCCGATAGCATCAAGGGCGTGGTGTCGGCCGAGAAGGCCGAGATCACCAACATCGTCACGCAGCCGAACCCGAACACGGGTGGCTGGCGGCTCAGCTTCCAGTGTGCCGTCAAGAAGGATCCGATCGAGCTGCGCGCGCATCTGGCGCAGGATGACAAGCCACTCTCGGAGATCTGGGTCTATCGATGGGCGCCATAATCACGTCGCCTCATCCCGGCGCCGCTACCGCGGCCGACGGGTTCCTGCCACAAGAGAGCCCGCTTGCGATGTCGGCGGCCGATCTCGGCGAGCCGCCGCACGCGGTGAGCAAGCCGGTGCCGGTCGGTGCCGGCATGTTCATGCGCCGCGCGTTCATTCTGGTGCTGACGGCGGCGCTGACCGGCGCCGGTGCCTACGAGATGTACATGGTGGTCCAGGTCGGTGGCGTGACGATCATGGAATGGATGGTCCTGGTGCTGTTCGTCGCGCTGCTCGCCTGGATTGCGTTTTCGTTCGCTTCGGCGCTGGCCGGCTTCTTCGTGCTGCTTCGGCGCAAGGGCAACGCCCTGCCGATCCGCGTCGATGGTCCGTTGCCGCAGCTCGCGAGCCGGACCGCGGTGCTGCTCCCGACCTATAACGAGAATCCGCATCAATTGATGGCGCGCCTGCGCGCCATCTATGAGTCCATCGAGGCCACCGGACAGGCCGAGCGCTTCGACTGGTTCGTGCTCAGCGACACCCGCGATCCCGATATCTGGATCGCCGAGGAACAGGCGTTCCTTGAACTGAGTGACGCCTGCGGCGGGCAGCGGCTCTACTACCGGCATCGCGCCGACAACACCGCGCGGAAGTCCGGCAATGTCGGCGAGTGGATCACGCGGTTCGGCGGCGCCTACCAGTTCATGATCGTGCTCGACGCCGACAGCCTGATGTCGGGCGACACCATGGTGCGGATGGTTCACGCCATGGAGACCAACCCGCAGGCGGCGCTGCTGCAGACGCTGCCGGTCATCGTCAATGCGCGCAGCCTGTTCAGCCGCCTGCAACAGTTTGCCGGCCGGCTGTACGGGCCGATGGTCGCGGCCGGTGTGGCGTGGTGGCACGGTTCCGAAGGCAATTACTGGGGACACAATGCCATCATCAGGATCCAGGCATTTGCGGAGCAGGCGGGTCTGCCTGAACTGTCCGGACGCAAGCCGTTCGGCGGCCATATCCTGAGCCACGATTTCGTCGAGGCGGCACTGATGCGGCGCGCCGGCTGGGGCATCTACATGGCGCCGACGCTCGGCGGCAGTTTCGAGGAGGTGCCGCCGTCGCTCTTGGATTTCGCCGCGCGCGACCGGCGCTGGTGCCAGGGCAATCTGCAGCATCTCGCGGTGCTGACCACGCGCCACCTGCACTGGATCTCACGGCTGCATTTCATGACCGGGATCGGCTCCTACATCACGGCGCCAATGTGGCTGTCGTTCCTGCTGCTCGGAATCCTGATCTCGTTGCAGGCGCGCTTCATTCGCCCCGAATATTTTCCGAAGGGCTTCTCGCTGTTCCCGAACTGGCCGGCGCAGGATCCCGTGCTCGCCGCCTGGGTGTTCGGCCTCACCATGGCGCTGCTGATCGTGCCGAAGCTGCTCGGCTTCATCCTGCTGCTGACGAGACGGGACATGCGCCGCCAATTCGGCGGCGGCTTTCGGACCTTCAGCGGTGTCATCGCCGAGGTGCTGATTTCCGCGATGATCGCGCCTGTGATGATGGTGTTCCAGTCGATCGCCGTCGTCGAGATCCTGCTTGGCCGTGACGCCGGCTGGCAGACGCAGCGGCGCGATGACGGCGAGGTCGAACGGCGGGAGCTGTATCGGAAATACGGCGTCCCGACCGCCTGCGGCGTCGCGATGGCCGCCAGCGCCTATGCTGTGTCGTTGCCGCTGCTGCTCTGGATGTCGCCGGTGATCGTTGGCCTCCTGTTTGCGATCCCGATCGGAGCCTGGACGGCCAAGCCCGCGATGCGGGCGCTGTTCGTGACGCCCGAGGAGAGCGGGCCGCCGGGCGTGCTGGTCCGCGCCAACGAACTGGCGTCGCAGCCTGCCCACGCATCGGCCCCGGCGCTTGCGGCGCTGCGGCAGGATACGGGCCTGCTGCATCGTCATCTGTCGTCGCTTCCACCTGCGAGGCGCGGCGGTCCGGGCGAGATCGATCTTCACCGCGCGGTGGCACGCGCGCGGATCGAAGCAAGCGACAGCTTCGACGAGGCGGTCGATCATCTGACGCCGCGCGAGACGCTCGCCGTTCTCGGCGATCCGGCGCTGCTGGAAGAGGCACTCGCGAAGTAGGTGGGGCTCAGGCCGCTTCCGGCAGCCTGGTCTGCAGCGAGCGGGGATGGCGGGGCAGGGTGACGCGGACGACGGTGCCGACGCCGAGCTTGGAGCGCAGCTTCATCGATCCGCCGTGCAGGTTGGTGAGCGAGCGGGCGATCGCAAGGCCGAGGCCCGAGCCCTGGTAGCTCTTGGTGAGCTGGCTCTCGACCTGCTCGAACGGCTTGCCGAGCCGCCGCAGCGAGTCCGGCGCGATGCCGATGCCGCTGTCGGCGATCAGCAGCACGATCGAGTCGTCGAGCATCTGGCCGCGCACCAGCACCCGGCCGTTGTCGGGCGTGAATTTCACGGCATTGGAGAGCAGGTTGACGATGATCTGCTTGACCGAGCGGCGGTCGGCGACAACCGAGATCGTGCTTTCGATATCCGATTCCAGCGACAGGCCCTTGTGCTCGGCGCGGCCGGAGACCACCCGCAGCGACTCGGCGAGGATGCCGGAGAGGTCGAGCGGCTCCATGTCGAACTTCATGCGGCCGGCCTCGATCTTCGACATGTCGAGGATGTCGTTGATGACCTCGAGCAGGTATTTCCCCGAGGTCAGGATGTCGTGGCAATACTCCTCGTACTTGTCCGAGCCGAGCGTGCCGAACAGGCCGCTGCCCATGATCTCGGAGAAGCCGATGATGGCGTTGAGCGGCGTGCGCAGCTCGTGGCTCATATTGGCGAGGAACTTCGACTTCGCGGCATTGGCGTCCTCGGCGCGGGTCTTCTCCTGCGAATACTTTTCGGCGAGGTCGGCGAGCTCGACGGCCTGCCGCTCCAGCTCGGATTGCGAGCGCTGCAGGTCGATCACGGTGGCGCGCAGCCGCAGATCGTTGTCGACCAGCTTCTGCTCGTGCGCCTTGATGCGGGTGATGTCGGTGCCGACCGAGACGTAGCCGCCGTCCTTGGTGCGGCGCTCGCTGATGTGCAGCCAGCTGCCGTCGTCGAGCTGGGCCTCGAAGGTGCGGGCGCCCGGCGCCGGCACGCCGCTTTCGTGCAGGCGGGTGCGCACCTCGGGCATGCTGCCGACCTCGATCACCGTCTCGTAGGAGGTGCCGGGGCTGACGGCGCTATCGGGCAGCTTGTGCAGCCGCTGGAAATGCGAGTTGCAGAGCACGAGGCGGTCGTCGGCATCCCAGAGCACGAAGGCTTCCGGAATGGTTTCGATGGCGTCGCGCAGCCGCAGGTCGGCTTCCACCGACTTTTCGGCGAGGCTCTTCTGCTCGGTGATGTCGACCGCGATGCCGATCAGGTGCAGGCCGCCGTCGGCCGCGGCGTGGCTGAGCTCGCAGCGCACGCGCAGCCAGATCCAGTGACCGCCGACATGGCGCATGCGGAAGCTCTGGTCGATGTGATCGATCTTGTTCGAGATCAGCTGGTCGGCGATGTCGAACAGGTTGATGTCGTCGGAATTCACCAGCGCGTTAACCTCGCCGAAGGTGAGGAGGTCGTTGCGGCTGTCGAGGCCGAGCAGGGTGAACATCGATTGCGACCAGAAGATCCTGCCGCGCGACAGGTCCCAGTCCCACAAGCCGCAGCGGCCGCGGTTGAGCGCGGTGTCGATCCGGCCGCGCACGGCGTCGTTGATCAGGTCGCCCTCGCGGGCGCGGGTCGATTGCCAGTGGAAGGCGAAGCCGAGGATCAGCACCACGAAGCTCGTGGTCGCCGACAGCGTCACCGAGAGCGCGGCGTCCGATCCCCAGATCGGTTCGTTCATCTCCTGGATGACGACGACCTGGCCGGGCAGCGACTTGACGAGCTGCGAGATCGCCAGCGCGCCGGTGCCGTTCGGCAGCGTCATGTCGCTGACCGCGCCCTGCTGGCCCGGTGCGATCAGGAGCTGCGCGGTGGAGACAATGTCGAGGATGCGGTCGTTCTCGCCGGCGCCGTCGATCGGCACGCGCGCCAGCACGCGGTGATCAGCGCTGGTGATGATGACGTGGCGGCCATAGGCGATGCCCCATGACGGGATCAGGTCCGGCAGCAGCTCCTGCAGCTTCTCGATATTGGCGAGCCGCTCGCGGCGCACCGAGGTCAGGCGGTCGAGACGCTCGGCGAGGATATCGGAGAGCGCGGCAAGGTCGCGCTTCATCGCGCCGCGCTTCTGCCGGTTCTGGTCGATCACCTGGACGAAGGCGCCGAGGCAGATCGTGATGAGGAAGGCGATGATGAGCGTCGGGACTGCGCGGCGCAGTGCAGGCTCGGCCGTCAAGAGCCTGTGATAGGCCGGTTTTGCGATCGACTGCGCCAATCCTTTGATCGAATCGGATTGGACGCACGCGTTCGCTGCATGCGCGCGCGCCATGCCTTAGACCCCCGCTCTAAGCTGATTTTTACCCGGCTCGGATGCTCCCCACGATGCATCCGAATCATGATCATTTGAATCCAGATTTCCGGGACTGTCGAGAGTCAACGATTCGTTAATGCGAAATAATTCTTGTCAAAAACAGAATCGGGTTGCGCAAAGTGAGTCCGAAAGGAGAACGGCTCCGTAGAATTACGCGCGCGCCGGTTCTGCGTGACTGATCACACGCTTCACGGTCGGGAACGCGCGGCGCAGTTTGCGTTCAATCTCGTCGACGCTTTCGTGCACCTTGATCACGCTCATCGACGGCTCGGCGCGGCAATGGAAGTTGACGATCTCGCCGGCGTCGGTGTTGCGGACCCGCACATTGTGGATGTCATGGATCGCGCCGCCATCGGCAAATCCGGTCAGCGCGGTCTTGATGGCCTCGACGCGGTCGGGCACGGCGTCGGTTCCCCATGGCAGTTCCGGCTGCAGCGGCTCGATATGGGTGTCGACCTCGACGTCCTCGCCGAAATCCTCGCGGATCGCGCGCTCGAGCTCGTGGGCGATGCCGTGCGCGGCGTCCAGCGCCATGTCGCTGTCGAGCTCGAGGTCGATGCCGACGATCAGCTTGCCGTCGATGTCGTACACGGTGACGTGATGGATGGCGAGGCCGGAATTGCGCGCGATCACCATGATGCGCTCGCGCACGCTCTCATTGTCGCGCGCCACCGGCACCGCGGTGAAGGTGAGGTCGGCATCGCCGAACGTCTTGCTCATCGCCTCCTGCGCCCGGCGCTTGATGTCCTCGACGCGGTCGATCGGGTAGGTGCGTGGCACCTTGGCGATGGCATCGATGAAATGCGTCGCGCCGACCATGCGGACCCGCAGGCGGTCGACGTCGACCACGCCAGGCACCGCCTTGATGGCCGCGGTGGCCTTTTCCAGCGCGCCTTCGGGCGCGCGGTCGAGCAGGGTCTCGACCGTCTCGCGCGCCATGCGCAGGCCGAGCAGGGCGATCATCACGGCGACCGCGATCGCCGCCGCCGCGTCGCCCCACCAGAAGCCGAAGCCTGCCAGCACCAGGCCGACGATGACGGCGGTCGAGCCCATCACGTCGGAGGCGAAATGCAGCGCGTCGGCGGCCAGCGCCTGGCTCTTGGTGTCGCGCGCGGCGCGATGCAGCGCGCGGGCGCGCCACAGATTGACGCCGATATCGAGGAGGAGAACGATGAAGGGAATGGCCGAGATCGACGGCGGCGGGGCGCCCTCGCGCAAATGGCTGTAGGCCTGCACCAGGATGCCGCCGGCCAGCACGTAGAGCATGGCGATGATGCCGAGCGCCGAGACGCTCTCGAACTTGCCGTGGCCGTAATGATGCTCGGCGTCGGCCGGCTGATCCGATACCCGCACCACCGCCCAGGTGATGATGGTGGCGACCAGATCGATCGAGGAGTGCAGCGCCTCGGAGATCAAGGCCAGCGATCCGATGGCGATGCCGACGACGAATTTCGCGACGGCCATGCTGCCGCTGGCAAGGATCGAGATCGCGGCGACGGACGTCTTGGTCGAGGATGTGCTGGTGTTTGAAGAGGTCATGGGCGGCGGTGTAGCAGGGAGTCCGTGAACATCAAGTGTCAGTCGTCGTTCGCCATGCGCAATCGCAACTCACTTGCAAGAGCGCGTCTCGGTAGTGGAGTTGTTGCGAACTATTCCGAATCTCAAGACCGTGCAGGGCGCAAGTTCATCGGTCAAAATCACACCGTCGTCCTGGCGAAATCAGGACCCGCTAAAGCTTCGGCGTGCCAGGCATTTATGGCCTCGTCGAAGCCTTGGCGAAGACGGGACCGGGCGATCCAGTATTCGAGAGACAGTCGTTATCGTGCCGACAAGCCGCGGCGTACCGGATCACACGCATTCGCGGGCGATGACAGCTGTGAGTGAGGACGCACCTTCGAATTCTCGCGACATGTGCCCGAGCTTTGCCGAATCGTTTGCCCCCAAAATAAGGGGGCGCAGGGAATGCCGGGTGCGCGCTGCATCCGCGGTCTCGTGCGCAAAAGTGGAAACAAAAACGCACACGAGCGTACAGGTTCAGCGGGAGACGCTCCGGCATGCCCTGCGCCACGCGTCAATTGAATCGAATCGTCACAATAATTGACCCGACACAGATTTGAGCACGCTCGATATTTGTATTTGTCTAGGGTCTCTTGCCGTGTTCACGGAAGGTAACGATGGTTGGTCACTCCCTCGATCTGCTGCCGCGAGACCTCGAATTTATTTCGCAGCAAGCTTGCAGAACCCCCATGCGATCTTCGTCCGAGTTAAATACTCGGATCGGATGCGCGGTCTACGTCAAAGACGAAACCCTCCAACGCAGTGGATCGTTCAAGTTTCGGGGCGCAATACTGGGGGTCCGCAATGCCCCACAAGGCGTCATAGCCGCGGGAGCTGGAAACTTCCCAATTGCAGTTGGCTTGGCGGCCCAAACACTTTGCAAGCCCGCTTGTCTGATTATGCCAAGCGATGCACCGGTCTTCAAACTAGAGCAGGCTCGAAGAACTGGAGCAGAGATACATCTCGCGGAACGCTCGGAGTTGGCAGAGCGCGCCGAAGTCGAGGCACGAAAGCGCAGTTGGCGTAACCTCCATGCCTTCGAAGATATGGAGATGATTGCGGGCAGCTTCACACTTGGCTCGGAAATCGCTGCTGCGATCGACGCAAGTAGTTCGAAGTCTGACGCCGTCGTCGTGGCCTGTGGCGGCGGCGGATTGGCGGCGGGCGTAGCGCTAGCCCTGCGCTACAGATCTATTTCTGCGGAGATCTATGTTGTCGAGCCGGAAACGCACCCACGATATGCTCGCGCGCGTGCGCTGGGCGCGCCCATCCGGATCGACCCCGCTGGCGACACCTCATGTGACGCCTTGCGGTCTCGCAAGATTGGCGCACGCGCGTTCGAAATTTTGGAGAAATCGGAAGTCCGGGTGTGCGCGGTCAGCGACAAGTTGGTGGAGGACGCACGTTGGCTCCTGCGCGACGTTTGCGGCATCCGGGTTGAGCCGAGTGGAGCGGTCGCGTTGGGGGCAGTTTTAGCAGGCGTCGTCGCCGAGGAGCACGCCCGAGTATGGGTCATTGCCTGCGGGGGCAATGTGGAGCCCAGATTGACTTCCGGCTAGCCGGGGTCCGGTAGTCCGCGCCAAAACGGGAAGGCGATCCTGCTTATCACAAGACGTCAAGCACGCTATCATGCCATAGCTTGGACAAGGCTGAACGGGAGGCTGGGCGCTGATCGACCCTGACGGATACCGAGACGGCAGTCTTGGATGACATTGGACGGAAGAGGGACACGCCAATGAACTCCACACCCACTCCGAATCCAGGTGAAGCTGGCGCGGGCCCGGCCGCGAGCGCCGATGAACGGCTGGCGGAAGCTCACAAGCAGATCGTCCGCGCTGATGAAGAGCTCACGCGCTTGAGCGAGCAGCTTGCAAAGATGGAGCGCGACGCTGCGCGACCGCCGTCGCCAGCGTCGGCTGCACCTGTCCCGCCCTCGTCCGGTCCTGCCGCTTCGTCCGGTCCTGGTGCTTCGTCCGGACCTGCTTCGTCCGGAGCCAGATCGCAATCAGCGTCCGGAAGGCCGGCTATTCGGGTCCTTGCCGCGTTGTCGATGGCGGCGTGCGTCGTTGTCGCAGTGCTGGCTTCGCAGTCGTCCTATGGTGCGAAAGCCAAGCTGGTTGTCGCCCGCTGGGTGCCGCAGCTCGCTTCAGCACCATCATCGCCGCCGAATGATCCGCCGCCTCCCGTGCAGCGAGCGCCATCTGCCGTTCAAATTGCCGCGGCGGAGCCTGCGCCACCGCAACCGACGCCCGCGCCGCCGGCCGCAACCCAGGATGCCGCGCCGAAAGCAACGCCGGACACCGCGCCGCCGGCTCGCGCAGCGGTTCAGGATGGGACCGAGCTGCTGCAAACCATTGCGCGCGATCTCGCCAACGTGCAGCGAAACATCGAGCAGCTCAAGGCGGAGCAGCAAGAATCTGCCCGCGAGAGCTCCAAAGCCATCGAGGAGCTCAAGGCAAGCCAGGAGGAATTGAAACGGGCGCTCGCGAAGGTTTCCGAGCAGAAGGCGTCTGCGCCTCCGACGCAGCCGCCTCCGACGCAGCCGGCCCCGAGCCCTCGCAAGCCCCAGCGGACATATGAACCGCCCTACGCGAGAGGACCGCCTCGGATGCCGCCAAGGGAGTGGCTCTACGACGACTGGTAGCCGTCGGTGTGGTGATCATCGAGTCTCACCGGCAACGGCGCCTCGATTCAGCATCGTAGGATGGGTAGCGAAGCGAAACGAAACCCATCACTTGCGAGCCGTGCGGTGAGATGATGGGTTTCGCTGCGCTCTACCCATCCTACCGACCCCGCCGCTACAACGTCACCACGATCATCGAGCGCCTTGCCGAGGTCGACGAATCTGTAGTCCTGCTCGATCGGCAGCTGCAGCTTGCGCGCTTCAAGCGCGGGCCAGATCTCCTTGCACATTCGTCGAAGATCTCGCGGATCTCCTTGATCGAGCGGGTGCGGAAGGTGACGTCGCTACACTGTTCACGCGCCGTCGAAAACGTTCTGTTCAGTCATGTTGCTGACGCAATCTCTGTCTTAGTCGGCGACAACTAAAACACTGTGTGGGACCGCTGCGGTTCCCGCAATGGTTCCGTCGCCGGAATTGGCACGAATCCGCAAAGAACTGGCCTCGAGTT
>NZ_JASGSR010000076.1:0-38160 GCF_040446015.1 Bradyrhizobium sp. INPA03-11B | reverse complement strand
CTGCAGGACTTCGGCCGCGTCGCGGTCGTGGTCGACGGCGCGCGGCAGAACTATCAGCGCACCGGACACAATGCCAACGGCTCGTTCTTCCTCGATCCCGAATTGATCGGAGGCGTCGACGTGGTGCGCGGCCCGACCGCGAACATCTACGGCTCCGGCGCGATCGGCGGCGTGGTCTCGTTCCGCACCAAGGACATCGACGACGTGGTGCGTCCCGGCGAACGCTGGGGCGTCGACATGTCGGGCTCCTACGGTAGCAACAAGGACCGCGGCATGGGCTCGGTGTTCGGCGGCGTGCGCGCCGATCCGAATGTCGATGTGTTCGGCGGCGCGGTCTACCGCACCCAGAGCAATTACAAGGACGGGGCGGGCACCGAGATCGGCAACACCGGCAACGATATCGCGGCCGGCCTGATGAAGGTGACGATCCGCCCGGCCGAAGGCCACGAGTTCAAGATCGGCGGCGTCTTCCAGGACTACCAGTACAATATCGGCCAAATGAACCGTGGGCCGACCACGACGGCGGCGCCGCTGGCGGCGATCGCGGGCTCCTCGGTCTACGCCTCCGACGCGAAGAACTACACGGGCACGCTGAGCTGGCGATATTCCAAGCCCGACGACATGCTGTTCGACTGGAATATCTCGGTCTACGGCAACCGCACCGACAACGACCAGGTCAAAACCTACAACAACCGCATCACGTCAGGCGGCGGCGTCTGCTCGCTCGCCAATCCCGGCAACAACATCTCCGGCTGCGTCGGCGACAGGCGCGGCTATTCGCTCGACACCGTCGGGCTCGACGTCAACAACACCTCGCGCTTCAATTTCGGCGATTGGCGGAATGCGGTGACCTACGGCTTCGACGCCTTCCGCGACGATGTCGAGACCTTCGATTCCCGCGGCAACTCCAACATCACGACGCCGAGCGGCCAGCGCACGGTGTCCGGCGGCTTCGTGCAGCTGAAGCAGAACTATTCGACCTGGCTCGAGCTCGTCAGCGCCGTGCGCTACGACCGCTACGAGCTCAACTCGATCAACACCACGACCAGCGGCGACCGGCTGTCGCCGAAGATCACGCTCGGCGTCACGCCGGTGGCCGGCTTCACGCCCTATGCGAGCTATGCCGAAGGCTATCGCGCGCCCTCGATCACCGAGACGCTGATTGCGGGCGGCCACGCCACCGGCGGCGGGCCGGCGCTGTTCAACTGCCCCGACGGCACCAGCGGCCTGTTCTGCTTCCTGCCCAACGCGGCGCTGCGGCCCGAGGTCGGCAAGAACAAGGAAGCCGGCATCAATCTCAGGTATGACGGCATCTTCACCGCGAACGACTCGTTCCGCGGCAAGATCAACGTGTTCCACAACGACGTCGACGGCTACATCGATCTCGTCGCATCGACCCCGACCACGACGCCGTTCGGACGCTTCAGCCAGTTCTACCAGTACCAGAACATCGCCCATGCCCGCATCGAAGGCTTTGAGCTCGAGACGATGTATGACGCGGGCGACTGGTTCGTCGGCGTCGCCGGCCATCTGATGCGCGGCCGGAACACCGAGACCAATGTCGGGCTCGCCACCATCACGCCGCGCAAGGTGACGACGACGGGCGGCGTGCGCCTGCTCGACCATTCGTTGATCATTGCGGCGCAATGGTCCTCGTTCGGCGCCAACAACGACCTGCCAGCGGGCTATCTGCCGTCGACCGGCCACGAGCTGGTCAATCTCTACCTGACCTGGAACGCCACCAAGGACATCACCTTCACGGCGTCGGTCGACAACCTCCTGAACCAATACTACCGGCCCTACGCGATCCCAGGCTCCTCGACCGACGGCACGACGCAGAACGACGTGCTGTTCTCAAGCCCCGGTCCCGGCACCGTCTACAAGGCCGGCCTGAAGATTCACTTTGGTGGAGCGTAACGCGGCGAGCCGATCATTCCATCCAGGTTGCTCCGGCCGCGCTGGTGCCCCAGCGCGGCTTTGGCGCATTCATGATATCAACGAGATCAACCGGCAGGATCAGGGCGTCCGCCGACAAGCAGGAGAAGGCTTTCATGTTCATCGCAATGAACCGGTTTCAGGTGATCAAGGGCAAGGAGCAGGCGTTCGAGACGGTCTGGAAGACCCGCGAATCCTATCTCGGCGATCTGTCCGGATTCATCGAGTTTCACCTCGTGAAGGGCCCCGAGGCCGAGGATCACACCCTCTATGCGACCCACACCGTGTGGGCCAGCAAGACGGCGTTCGAGGACTGGACCAAGTCGGATGCGTTCCGCCGCGCCCATTCCCGCGCCGGCAACGAGACCGGCGGCAGCCTCTACCTCGGCCATCCCAAGTTCGAAGGCTTTGAGGTGCTGATCACCGAGCGCGCGAAGAGCCCGGCGTGACGGAGGCGGCCATGCCGAATGCGGAGCCTGCCGAATTGAAGGCCTACATGGCCGACAATCCCGGCGCTGTCATCGAGGACGTCGCGCGCGAGCGCAAGGTGACGCCGCGCGCGGTGCTCGAGGCGTTGCCGGAGAGCATGGTGCGGATCGGTGCCGGCGAATTCGCGGCCGCGATGCAGGACATTGCGGAGTGGGGCGAGGTGACGCTGATCGTCCACACCGATGACGCGATCTTCGAGTTCACCGGCGCCATTCCAAAAGGCGAGGTCGGCCGCGGCTATTTCAACCTGATGCAGCCGAAGGGCCTGCACGGCCACCTCAGGCACGAGCGCTGCGCGGCGATCGCTTTCGTCGAGCGGCCCTTCATGGGCAAGGTGTCGGCCTTCATCGCCTTCATCAATCGCGACGGCGGCATCATGTTCAAGGTGTTCGTCGGCCGCGACGCGACGCGCGCGCTGCGTGGCGATCAGCTGGCGCACTTCCACGCACTGGCGGACCGCCTCGCGCCGAAGGCGGGCTGAGACCAGGAAGGACGGGAGGCGATCATGTCGCAGCGCTGGCTTGGGCGAAGCATCTGGATGACGGCGTCTGCCGCGCTCGGCTTGCTGCCCGGCGCCGCACTTGCCGCATCCGACGCCGCGCTGCTGCCGCGCAACCTCTCGCCCTGGGGCATGTTTGCGAGCGCCGACATCGTCGTGAAGGCTGTCATGATCGGGCTGGCCTTCGCTTCGCTGGTCACCTGGACCATCTGGCTCGCCAAGACCATCGAGCTTCGCCGCAAGACGATGCTTGCGCGACAGCGCATCGGCCTGCTCGAGCGCGATACGCAACTGGCCGAGGTCGAGCAGGCCAGCCGCGACGGCAGCGATGCGGTGGCGCAGATCGTGCAGTCGGCGTCGCGCGAGGCCGAACTCTCAGGTGGAATCTTCAACGACGGCTTCAAGGAGCGCATCGCGCTGCGGCTGGAGCGCGTCGAGGCGGCGATGTCGCGGCAGATCGCACGCGGCACCGGCGTGCTTGCGACCATCGGCGCCACCGCGCCGTTCGTCGGCCTGTTCGGCACGGTGTGGGGCATCATGAATGCCTTCATCGGCATCTCCGAGGCGCACACCACCAATCTCGCCGTGGTCGCGCCGGGAATTGCCGAGGCGCTGCTCGCAACCGCGCTCGGCCTCGTCGCCGCGATCCCCGCCGTCGTGATCTACAATCACCTGACCCGCTCGATTGCGGCCTACCGGGCGCTGCTCGGCGACGCCTCCGTCTTGGTGATGCTCTTGGTCAGCCGCGAGGGCGATCGCAGCCTGTTCCGGCTGGCGCGCGCCGCGGAGTAGGGGATGGGCGCGAAGCTCGGCACAAGCGGTGCGTTCGGTGGCCGGCGTCGGGGCGGCGACGACCTGGCCGAGGCGCATGAGATCAACGTCACGCCGTTTATCGACGTGATGCTGGTGCTGCTCATCATCTTCATGGTGGCGGCACCGCTCGCAACCGTCGATCTCGGCGTCGATCTGCCGGCCTCGACCGCCGAGCCGCAGCCGCGGCCGGACAAGCCGGTGTTCGTCACCGTGAAACCGGATCTGTCAGTCGCGGTCGGCGAGGACGTGATCGCGCGCAATGCGCTGACCGCGACGCTTGACGGCGCCACGCAGCGCAAGAAGGACGAGCGCATCTTCCTGCGTGCCGACAAGGCGGTCAGCTATGGCGACCTGATGGAGGTGATGAACCTGTTGCGCAATGCCGGCTATCTCAAGATCGCGCTGGTCGGGCTCGACGGGCGCAGCTGATCCATGAACGCCTATGCGCTTCATGATGCGGGCGACGATATCCGGCTCCGGCGCTGGGGCCTCTCGGCAGCCGCGATCCTGGCGGCGCACGCGGCGCTGCTCGCGCTCGGCATGATCTGGGTCTCGACGCCGCCGCCTGGGGTCGCGGTGCCGGCGGTGCTGGTCGACCTGACGCCGATCACCTCGGCGCCGGAGGTTTCGGAGGCCGAGTTGCCGCCGGGCCCGGCGATGCAGGAGGCCGATGCGTCGCCGCCGGAGCCTGCCGCCGCGCAGCCCGTGCAACAGGAGATCGCGCCGACGCCGCTGCAGGAGAAGCCCGAGGTCGCAGCGCCGCCGGAGCAGAAGCAGCAGGTTCCGCCGCCGAAGCCCGAGCCGGCGAAGGTCGTTCCCGAGCAGAAGTCTGAACCGGTCAGGCCGAAGGTGGTTCGTCGGGAAGCGAAGAAGCCGTCGGAGGCGACACCGGCGCCGCGCACCAGCGCGCCGAGCCGGGCCGAGCGCCAGGCACCGGCAGCGTCCGCGATCAGCGCTGGCGCCGCGGCGTCGGCGATCGCGGCCTATAACGCGCGAGTTCGCGCGCATCTGCTGCGTTTCCATTCCTATCCGGCCGGCGGCAACGGCCAGCGCGGCGTGGTGCGCCTGGTGTTCACGCTCGGTCGTGGCGGGCAGGTGCTGTCGAGCCATCTCGGCGGCTCCTCCGGCAATCCGACCTTCGACGCGCGAGCGCTGGCGATGGTGCGCCAGGCCCAGCCGTTTCCGGCTTTCCCGGCGGAGCTCACGCAGGGTTCGATGGGTTTTTCCGTGCCGGTGGCGTTCGTGCCGCGGTAAGTCTTTATCACCGTCACCCTGAGGAGGCTGCGAAGCAGCCGTCTCGAAGGGCGACGGCCCAACTGTGGGCCGTGCATCCTTCGAGGCTCGCTCTGCTCGCGCCTCAGGATGACGGAGATAGAGCGTAATCCGCCCAGCTACTCTTTCACCGCACCGGTCAGCGACGACACGTAGTAGTCGACGAATAGCGAGTAGAACAGCGCGACCGGCAGCGAACCGAGCAGGGAGCCCGCCATCAGCGCACCCCATTGGTAGACGTCGCCGGTGACGAGCTCGGTCAGGATCGCGACCGGCACCGTCTTGTTGGCGCCGCTCTGGATGAAGGCGAGCGCGTAGATGAACTCGTTCCAGGACAGCGTGAAGGAGAAGATGCCGGCCGAGATCAGGCCGGGCACCGCGAGCGGCAGCGTGATCCGCCACAGGATCTGCAGCCGCGTCGCGCCATCGACCAGCGCGCATTCCTCGAGCTCGTAGGGGATCGACTTGAAATAGCCGATCAAGAGCCAGGTGCAGAACGGCACCAGGAAGGTTGGATAGACCAGGATCAGCGCCAGCGGTGAATCGAACAGGCCGAACTGCACGATCACGGTGGCGAGCGGAATGAACAGGATCGACGGCGGCACCAGATAGGCGAGGTAGATGCCGAGCCCGACATAGGGGCTGCCGCGGAAGCGCAGCCGCTCGATCGCGTAGGCGGCGAGCGTCGAGGCGAACAGCGACAGGAAGGTCGAGCCGATCGCGACCAGCATGGTGGTCTTCAGCCAGCGCGGATACGAGGTGTCGAACAGGAGATGCTTGACGTGCGCGAGCGTCGGCGAGGTGATCCAGAACGGATTGTGCTCCTTGTAGTTCAAGAGCTCCGCGTTCGGTTTGAACGAGGTGATCGCCATCCAGTAGAACGGGAACAGCAGGATCAGGATGAAGCAGGCGAGCGGCAGATAGATCATCACCACGCGCCGGGCACGGCTGTCCCACGCCATCGTGTCGGGCGCGGCGCTCGCGACGTTGGATTGGGCTGCAACGTCAGTCATTGGCTTCTCCCTGCTGCCATTTGCGGCGGGCGAGGCCGAAGTAGCTGAACAACGTCGCGAACACCAGGAACGGGATCATCGAGACCGCGATCGCCGCGCCCTCGCCGAGCTCGCCGCCGGCGATGCCGCGCTGGAACGCCAAGGTCGCAAGCAGATGGGTCGAGTTGACCGGGCCGCCGCGGGTGATGGCGTAGACCAGCTGGAAATCGGTGAAGGTGAAGATGATCGAGAACGTCATCACGATCGCCAGGATCGGCATCATCATCGGGAAGGTGATGTAGCGGAAGCGCTGCCAGGAGGTGGCGCCGTCGAGCATCGCCGCCTCATAGAGCGAGGGCGAGATGGTTTGCAAGCCCGCCAGCAGCGAGATCGCGACGAACGGGATGCCGCGCCAGATATTGGCCGCGATCAGCGAGAACCGCGCCGGCCAGGGCGAGCCGAGGAAGTCGACATTGCTGTCGCGCAGATGCAGCACGTCGACCAGCAGATAGGAGATGATCGAGAACTGCGGATCGTAGATCCACCAGAAGGCCAGCGCTGAGAGCACCGTCGGTACGATCCACGGCAACAGCACGATGGCGCGGATCAGGCTCTTGAACGGGAAATGGTTGTTGAGCAACAGCGCCAGCCAGAAGCCGAGCGCGAACTTCCCGAAGGTCGCGACCGCGGTGTAGAAGATCGAGTAGAACACCGCGTTCCACCACAGGGGATCCTTGAGCAGGTACTGGAAGTTCTCCAGCCCGATATAGATGCCGCGCTGGCCGATCGTGGTGTCGGTGAAGGCGAGCCAGATGCCGAGGCCGAGCGGATAGGTGAGGAATACCAGCAGCAGGCCGATCGCGGGCGCCAGGCACATCACGATCAGGAACGGCTTGTAGTCGAACAGACGCGCGAGCCAGCCGGGCTGGCGAAGCGTCGCGCCGCGTGAAGGAAGGGTGGTTACGGACATTGAATGCTCGTCTTGTCGTCATTGCGAGGAGCGAAGCGACGAAGCAATCCATCTCTCCTCTGGGACGTTATGGATTGCTTCGCTTCGCTCGCAATGACGGTTGATTTAGGTTTCGCAGTTCAATGACCGTCGTCACCGGTTCTGCCGGCGGAAGTACCGCTTGGCGCGCTGCTCGGCTTCCGCGGCGGCGGCCTCGGGCGTTGCCGCATCGGTCGCAACCGAGGCGCACATCTGCACCAGCACGTAGTCGGCGGTGACGGCGCCGGTCGCGGTCGAGATCGGTCCCTTGTAGCCGTTGTAATAGGCGCTCTTCATCGTCTCCTTGAAGATCGAGACCTTGGGATCGCCCGACCACACCGCAGCGTCGGCGTAGGCCGCGAGCGGCTGCGACCAGTAGCCGGAGTTGGCGTTGAGCCACGGCTCGTACTGCTCCTTCTCCAGCATGAACTGCAGGAACGCTTTCGCCGCATTGGGATACGGGCTGTGCTTGAACGCCATCGCGTTCAGGGTCAGGCCCGACATCGGCGAGGTAGATGCCAGTCCCTTGGGCAGGAACTGATGCTCGGTGTCGTCGGCGACCGCTCTGGTGGCGGGATCGTTCTTCAGCGAGAAGTACAGCGAGACGCCGTTGGCGGTCAGGCCGATTTCCTGCGACGAGTAGGCGCGATTGTTGGAGACGTCGTTCCAGGACGGCGTGCCGGCGATGAAGGTCGGATAGAGCTCCTTCAGATATTTCAGCGCGGCGATCGTCTCCTTGCTGTTGATGATGATGTTGCCTTCCTCATCCAGCAGCGCGGCATTGTGCGACCACAACAGCCAGTTGGCGAAGCCGTTGCCGTCGCCGACGGCGTTGCCGAGCGCGAAGCCCGCCGGCTTGCCCGCCGCCTTCAATTTCTTGCAGAGCTCGAGAATGCCGGCGTGGTCCTCCGGCACCTTGTCGAAGCCGGCCGCATTGACCAGCGACTTGCGGTAGACCAGCGGGCCGCCGGAGGCGCCGAACGGCAGGCCGACCCAGCTCTTCGACTTCGAGCGCATGCCGTAGCGCTTTGCCAGCGTGAGCCATCCGCCGTAGCGCTTGTCGAGATAATCGGCGACGTCGGTCAATTCGATCAGCTTGTCGATATAGATGTGCGGTGCGTCGCCGAAGCCGATGATGATGTCCGGGCCGGCGCCGGAGTTCGAGGTCACCGCGGTCTGCTGATTGATATCTTCCCAGCCGACGAAGTCGACCTTGACCTCGACGCCGGTCTTGTCGGTGAAGCGCTTGGCATTGGCGCGGAACACGTCTTCGTCGGCCTGCACGAAGCGCACCGGCCGCAGCATGCGCAGGGTCGCGCCCTTCTCGATCGGCAGTGACGGCGCCGCCACGTCGGCAGCCTTGACCTTCGACGCCTCCTGCGCCGAGGCGCCGGTGACCGCCAGCGCCGCCGCGGATGCCCCCAGCGCCAGCGCGTCGCGACGCGTGATCTCGTACTTCATGTCGTTCGCACTCCCGTTCTTATTGTTTCGTTGTTGTATTGTTTCGTTGTTATTGTTGCTTCCCGGCGTTGGCCGTCGGTGAAGCATCTTGTGGTCTCGGCACGCCGCCGCGCGAAAGGCCCGCATCGGGCGGGCCTCCACGCGAGAAGCACATTCCCGGCTCAGCTGTTCGGACCGCGATCCATGCTGACGGGCTGCCAGCGGCGCAGCGCGGTGTTTTGCAGCACCGACGGGTTGACGCAGCTTACCGGCCACATGCCTTGCAGCACTAGTGACAATTCGTAGCCCACCCGGCGCTTGCGCGCCTCGTCAAAACGTGCCGATGCCGAGGCGACGTGGGCGGTCAAGGTAACATTGTCCATCCCGAGCATCGGATTGTTGTGCGACGGCGGCTCCTTTTCCAGCACGTCGAGCGCGGCGTGGGCGATCCAGCCCTCCTGCAGCGCCTTGATCAGCGACTCCTCGTCGACGGTGGCGCCGCGGCCGGTGTTGATGAAGATCGCCGACTTTTTCATCTGGCGAAAATGCTTCTCGGTCAGCATGTGATGCACTTCGGGCCGTGCCGGAGCGTGCATCGAGACGAAATCCGACTGCGACAGCACCTCCGACAAGGTCGAGGGGATCACGCCGTGATCGTACATCAGCGTTTCCTGGATGAAGGGATCGTAGGCCATCATCCGAAGGCCGAACGGCGTGGCGCGCTTCGCTACCGCGCGGGCGACGCGGCCGAACGAGATGAAGCCGAGTGTCTGGCCCATCAGGCGCGGAATCTTCAAGAGGGCCGGGCGGCCCTCGGCCCAGCGGCCGCTGCGCACCATCTTGTCCTGCTCGATCAGGCGGCGGAAGCCTGCGAGCAGCAGCATCATGGCGTGGTCGGCAACCTCCTCGATGAAGGTGTCGGGGATGTTGGTGACCGGGATGCCGCGGGCGGTCGCGGCCTTCACGTCGACGGAGTCGACGCCGACGCTGCCGAGCGTGATCACCTTGCAGTTCTCGAGCGCGTCGATGACCGCTTTGGTGATCGGCATGCCCTTGGCGTAGATCGCGTCCGCGGTCTTTGCAGCGGCGATGAACTCGGCTTCGTTGGCCGGCGCCTCGACGATCTCGGCGCCGATCGGATCGAGCGCCTCGCGCTCATAATCGTAGCCGCCGCCGGCGACCGTGAAGCTTGCGCCCTTCGGCGTCACCACCCTGAATTTCGACATTGTCTGCTCCCGATGTGAGGTCTTCTGTTCTTGATTGTTGCTTCTTGCTGGATTTGCTTCTTGATCTTCTTGCTTCTCCGAGCGCGGCTTGCTTCGTCGCTTGCGCCTACTTGTACGCGAGCTCGGTGGTCCTCTCCACAATTGCCGGTTGGTCCGCGGCCCGATTCTCCGGGCTACTACGGGGAACCACCGTAACCATCAGGTAAAGGGTCTCACATTACGGTGAGCGGAATCAATCCGCCAATCGCGTCGCGTTCCCCGCCTCTTCTGGAGATCCCCGTGAAGCTGTCAAATCTGAAGATCACCCCCAAGCTCGGCATTCTGGTGGGGGTGACCCTCCTTGGTCTGTGCACGGCCGGCATTCTCGCCGGTCATTTGATGCAGCGTGAGATGACAAATGCTCGCATCGACCAGGCCAAGGCCATCGTCGAGATGGCGAAGAACATGGCGGCAGGCCTGAAGAAGGACGTCGATGCCGGCAAGATGACCAAGGAGGCTGCGCTGGCCGAGTTCGGCAAGCGCGCCAACGCCATGACCTACGACAACGGCGCCGGCTATCTGTTCGGCACCGACTATAACGGCATCACCATCCTGGCGCCCGATCCGAAGCAGGTCGGAACCAACCGCATGGACGTCGTGACCAATGGCCGCAAGCTGTCGCAGGAACTGATGGACGGCGTAAAGTCCAAGGGCGATATCCTGCTGTTCTATGAATATGTGAAGCCGGGCCAGGAGACGCCGATCCGGAAGCTCGGCTACGCCGTCGCGGTCCCCGGCTTCGACATGTATCTCGGCACCGGCGCCTATCTCGACGATATCGACGCCAAGATGCGCCCCATTGCCTGGTTGCTTGGGCTCGCGATCATCGGCATCGGCCTCGTCTCGAGTTCGGTCGCCTGGCTGATCGGCCGCAGCATCTCCCGCCCGCTCAATCTGCTCGGCAGCCGCATGCGCGACATCGCAGACGGCAAGCTCGACGGCGACATCCCGGGCGTCGGCCGCGGCGATGAGGTCGGCGGGATGGCGGCGACCGTTCAGATATTCAAGGACAATGCGATCCGCATCCGCGGCCTCGAGCAGGCCGAGGCCGAGACGCAGGCGCGCGCCGCAACCGATCGTCGCAACGCGATGGAGAATATCGCGAGTGATTTCGAGCGCAGCGTGAACGGCATCGTCCGCACGGTGGCTTCCGCCGCAGCCGGCATGCAGACCACCGCACAGTCGATGACCGCAACCGCCAGCGACGCCAGCGCGCGGGCCGCGACCGTCGGCGCTGCGTCCGACAGCGCCTCCAACAATGTCGGCACCGTCGCCGCGGCTGCCGAGGAGCTCTCCAGCTCGGTTGCGGAAATCTCCCGCCAGGTGGCGCGCTCCAGCGAGGTCGCAAGCAAGGCGGTCGCCGATGCCGAGCGCACCAACGCGACCGTGCAGGCGCTGTCCACCGGCGCCGAGAAGATCGGCGAGGTGGTCAAGCTGATCCACTCGATCGCGGCGCAGACCAACCTGCTCGCGCTCAACGCCACCATCGAGGCGGCGCGCGCCGGCGAATCCGGTCGCGGCTTCGCGGTGGTCGCCTCCGAGGTGAAGGCGCTGGCCAACCAGACCGCGAAGGCGACCGAGGAGATCTCGGCGCAGGTCGCCGCGATGCAGGCCTCCACCGGCGAGGCGGTGACCTCGATCGGCGGCATCACCGCGACCATCGCGCAGATGAGCGAGATCACGGCGTCGATCTCGACCGCGATCGACCAGCAGGGCGATGCGACGCGCGAAATCGCGCGCAACATCCAGCAAGTCGCGGCCGGCTCGAGCGAGATCTCCGCCCATATCGGCGGCGTCACCACCGCAGCCGCCGCCACCGGCTCCGCAGCGGGTGACGTGCTGTCGAATGCACGCGAGCTCGACACCCAGTCCGGCATGCTGCGCAACGCGGTCGACGAGTTCCTGCAGAAGGTCCGTGCGGCGTAAGACCGGCGCGATCAATCGACATCATCACGATGCCCGGGCCTTGGCCCGGGCATTCGCGTTTTGAGCCGCCGACGAACTCCTCCGGCGCGCCGGCGGAACGTTAAGATCCCGCCGGGAAGACCTGCGCGACGTGAAAGGCCTTGGTGGTGATGAGCCACCTGCCGTCGATCCGATGAAACACGAGATGGTCGATGAACCCGGTCTGGCCGTTCCTGACGCGCACCTTGGCGATGGCCAGATCGGGCGCGGTCTGGTCGATGCTGATGATGGCCTCCTCGCGCGGCGATTTCATCGATGCCGGCGACGGACGGCTGCGGATGAAGTCGCGGAATTCCGCGGCCGACCGCACCGTGTGCTTGCCGTCCCGGATGCCGTGCACGATGGAGGCATCGGCGAAGACGTCACGGAATCGGCTATCGTCGACGTCATACATCAGGTCGAAATATCCATCGATCGCGGATGCGATGGCCTGGATGTCGCTCATTGCAATATCTCCTTGGGCGATGATGTGGTGGTGGCCTCACCGGATCGAACCGGTGATCTGCGCCGACAGTGGCCGATATGGTGGCGGAGTGCTACGACTGGGCGGTCATCTCTTGGATGACCGAGAGGCATCGGCATGGACGAAGTTGACGGTCGGCTGGTTGGCGGCCTGGTGGTCCTCGCGGCGCTGGCGGATGCGCGCAGTTTTGGCCGCGCCGCCGAACGGCTCGGCATGACGCAATCCGGGGTCAGCAAGGCGATCGCCAAGCTCGAGGCACGCCTCGATGCCAGGCTGGTTCACCGCACGAGCCGCGCCGTCGAGCTCACCGAGGAAGGACGCGCGCTGGTCGAGCGGGTTGCCGCGCATCTTGCCGGGATCGGCGAGGCGGCGGCGGAGACCTCGAAATCGCGTGATGCGGTCCGCGGCAGGCTGCGGGTCAATGTCGACCCGCTGTTCTCCCGCATGGTGCTGTCGCCGAAGCTGAGCGAGTTCCTGCTGCAGAATCCGGGCATGGAGCTGCGTATCGAGACCCGCGACCGGATCGCGGACCTGGTCAGCGACGGGTTCGATCTGGCGGTGCGTTTCGGCGAGCCGGCGCCGTCGGCGCTGATTGCCCGCCGCGTGCTCGATGCGCGCGTGCTCACCGTGGCCTCGCCGATCTATCTCGAACGACACGGCCGGCCGCTCGATCCGCGGGAGCTGGCGAGCCGCGAGCATCAGTGCATCCATGCAATCGACGCGGCAACCGGGCGTCCGTTCGATTGGGAGTTTTGGCGCGGCGGCGAGGTCGTGCCGGTCGCGGTCAACGGGCGGCTCACCGTGACCGATTCAGGGACCAAGCTCGGCGCTTGCTTGGCCGGCTTCGGGATTGCGCAGGTGATCGATATCGGGCTCGACGATCACCTGAAGAGCGGCGCGCTGATCGAACTGTTTCCGGACTGGCCCGACGAGCGTTTTCCGCTCTACGTCTACTACGCCTCGCGCAACCACGTGCCGGCCAAGGTGAGGCGGTTCATCGACTTCATCACGGACACGCTGGCGGCAACAAAGCCACATTCACCACGCAAATCCGCCGGCCTGCGCAAGGTAGGCTAGCCATATCCGCGGCGTCAGCTAAGGCTTCGCCGATCCTTTGACTGATCCTTTGACTGATCCTTGCCGCGAAGCGATGATGACGCCGGCGAGCACCAGCGCGTAACCGATCAGATGGAACGGCGCGAGCGTCTCACCGAGCAGCAGGATCGCCATCGCCGAGCCGAACACCGGCACCAGATGGAAGAACGGCGCCGCGCGGTTCGGGCCGATCAATGCGACGCCGCGGTTGAAGAACAGATAGGCGAGCGTGGACGGGAAGATCAGCGTGTAGCCCAGCGTGGCAAACGTCAGAACGTCGAGCTTCAGCGTCACGCCATTGGCGAATTCCCATATAGCCACCGGCAGCAGCATCAGCGCACCACAGCAGGTGGTGAACGAGATCAGCGAGAGCTGATGGATTTTCGGCCGCCGCGGGATCAGCGCCGAATAGAGCCCGAACGACACCAGCGAGGCGCCGAACATGATGTCTCCGCGGTTGAAGCTGATGCTGGCGAGCGCCGAGAAGTCGCCGCGCAGGATGATGGTCAGCACGCCGGCCAGCGAGATCGCGATGCCGGCAAGCTGCGCCGGCGTCAGCCGGACGCCGAACAGGAGCAGCGACCACAGTGCCACGAACAGCGGCCCGGCCGACTGGATCAACAGTGCGTTCAGCGCCTCGGTATATTGCATCGCCCAGTAGGAGATCGCGTTGTTGAACGCGAAGCCGACCGCGGAGAGCAGCAGCATCAGCGGCAGCGCCCTGCGCAGCTTCGGCCAGTCCTCTTTCAGATGCGGCCAGGCGAATGGCAACAGGATCAGGAACACGCCGAACCAGCGGATCGTGGTCAGTGTGACCGGCGGCACATGACTGCCGACATGCCGCGCCAGCACGATATTGGCTGCCCAGAACAGCGACGTCAGGCTGAGCAGCAGATAGGGCTGGTTGTTGAGCCAGTGCAGCGGGGAGCGGCGCGGGGTTGTAGCAGGTGCGGGCAAAGCGGTCATTATCTGGTGGATGTTGTGCCCGAATCCACCGCCGCCACAAGACGAAAGTGCGGATTGGAGCCATGCGCGGCGGCGGCGCGCACCTTCGCTATGGTCGGCCGCCAAGTGTGAATCCCGTCATCCTGAGGTGCGAGCGGAGCGAGCCTCGAAGGGTGCACGGCCCGGCTGGTGGCCGTCGATCCTTCGAGACGCGCGTGCCGCGCTCCTCAGGATGACGGGTTGAGTGCTTGCGCGTGGTCCGGGAAATTCCGTCTATTTCTGCGGTCCCGACAGCGAGATGTCGCGCTCGGCGCGAAACACGTTGCTGTAGAGATTGGCGATCCACTGCCGCCCGCTGGAGGTGATGTTGAGGTGGCGGATTGCCTTCTGCACATGCGGCGCGACGCTGTCCCAGTAGAAGCGCGGATAGAGGTCGACGAGATCGGCCGGCGAATCGTAGCCGAGCTGACGGTTCAGTCCGGCCTCCTCGAATTCGATGTACAGCGCGTTGGCCTTGCGGATGTAATGCGGATCGCCGAGCTGGCCGATCAAATCGGCGGCCCGCAGCAGGATGGCCTCCTCTCCGAACTCCTCATTCCCGTCCGGCGCGCTCTGCGGAAAGCGTGTGCCCTCGATGGCGCGCGCGATGCGCTCCTTGTCGAGCAGCGCGACGCCCTTGAGCCGCTCCATCACGAAGATCTTCGAGCGGTCGACGTGATAGGACATCAGCGCCGCATCCGACGAGCCGCGCGGCAGGATCACCTTGCGGCCATCGGCAGCGACCAGATAGCCGTTATGGTCGTCGGCATCGAACAGCCCGCGTACATAGCCGATGTCGTGGGTGAGGCAGGCGATGATGACATGCGCATAATCCTCGGCGCTCATATGCGAGTGCAGCGCGCGGCCGCGCAGGATGGCGTGGCCGGCGAGCGTCACCAGCATGGTGTGCTCGACATTGTGATAGAGCGCGTCGCTGTTGCCGATGCATTCGATCGCGATCCGCGCGATCGAGGGCACCATCTCCACCAGCTGGGTCTGCGAGGAGCCGAACCGGCGCTGCATGTATTCGCCGAGGAATTTGCCGAGCGCGTCGGCCGCAAGTTCGGGAAGGGTCATCACGGCATTGACCTCCGAGATCGGGTAGCGAGCTTACGGCCTGCCAGCATTTCAGGGTAGTCCCGCGATGTGACATAATGTTAGCGGCCGGACCGACCCGGCCCGGACTGATGCGACCTTGGGCGGGAGCTAGTGGATGGGTGTCGATCTCTTGAACGTCAAAGGCCTGAGCGAACTGGACCAGGAGGCTCCGGTCGTGATGGTCAATCTGATGCGGTTTCGCCAGCGGTCGCTCGACGGCGACGGCTCGGGCTGGGATGCCTACCTGCGCTATAGCGCGCTCACCGTCCCCATGATCAAGGCACGCGGCGGCACGCTGCTGTGGACCGGCAGCGCCGAGACGATCGCGCTGGGAGAGCCGGCCGGCCAGCGCTGGGACTATCTCGCGCTGGTGTATTACCCGACTGTCGCCGCCTTCCTCGATATGATGACGTCGGCCGACTACGAGACCCGCTGCGACCCGCACCGCCGCAACGGCTGCGAGGCGCACGTCATCATCGCGACGCGCGAGGCTTACAGCAAGTTCAAGGTGGGGTGACTGAGCCGCTTGCCTAAGACGTTATCCGTCACCCTGAGGAGCGCGAAGCGCGTCTCGAAGGGTCGACGGCCCGACTGGGGCCGATTCATCCTTCGAGGCTCGCTTCGCGAGCGCCTCAGGATGACGGATTAGAGAGCGGCGCAAGCGCCGCGTGGCAGGCCGTCTGCACCACCCGGCAGACCTCATCCCGCGACCGCCCGGCGGCGCTCAGCGAGGCGAAGGTCGGATAGCTCGTCAGCGCGAAGATCAGGTCGACGGCGTCCTTGCGGGCCTGCGGTGACGCACCGTTGCCCGCGATGCGGTCGATCAATCCGGTGACGCCGCGGCGGCGGCGCTCGTTGCGCTCGCGCACCGCTTCGGCGAATTCGGGATCGGTCGCCATCGCGTCGTGCAGGCGCCCGACCGCGGTATCGCGGCTCCAGAAGCCGCAGAAGATCTCGACCATGCGGTCGAGCGCAGCGCGCGGATCGGCCATCGTCATGGCGTCGGCGAGCTGATGCAGGCCGCCGTGGCGTGCGATCTCGTCGAACACGGCCTCGAGCAGCCCGCGCCGCGAGCCGAACTGGTTGTAGACCGTCAGCCGCGTCACGCCCGCGGCCTTCGCCACCGTATCCAGCGAGAAGCGCGCGATGCTCTCGCCTTCGCGCAGCGTGCGCGAGGCGGCCTCGATCACGCGCTCGCGGGTCTCGGCGGCGGCGGCGCTGCGCGCCGGGCTCACATAGCTGCGCGGCGGCATCGGTTTGCCTTGCTTTCGTCAGATTGACTATACATTATGTATATCTAATTTCCAATGCCGATTTGGAGCAACGTCATGCAGACCGTCCTCATCATAGCCTTGTCGCTTCACGTCCTGTCATCGGTGTTTTGGGCCGGCTCCAGCTTCACTTTGGCACGGACCGGTGGCCTTGGTGGCGAAAGGCTGCTGGGCCCGCAAATCGGCGCGGCGACGGTTGCGATCGTGACCGGCGCCACGCTGTGGCGCCTGGTCCATGAAGGCTCGTTTGCGCTGTCGGAGCAGATCCTGGCCGGCGGCGCGATCGCAGCCCTTGCCGCGATCGCCGTGCAGATCATCGTCGGCGGCGGCGCTGTCAGGCAGTTGCGCAATAGCGCGGCCGATCCGTCGGCCGCGCGGTCCCGGCTGGCGGTGGCGCAGCGCATCGCGGCCGGGCTACTCGCGATCACTGCGCTCTGCATGGGCGCGGCGCGCTATGCCTGAAGGTTTCACCTCTCCCGCTTGCGGGCAGGGCGCGACGGGCGATTGCACTATTTCGGAATATTCGAAATGTATCCCTGAGTTGCCCGACGTGTCAAGCTGCCGTGTCGGACGGCGGCAGCCGCCAGCTCCTTTGCATGGGGTTGTTTTCGATATTTTGGCCCAGCGCGTCGGCGGTGAACCGAGTCCGCGCCAACCCTTCGACCAAAACTCATCGCGCTTTAGAATTTCCGCACTAGGTCCGGCGTGATCTCCTTCAGGCTGCGGATGCCGAGCAGCGCGAGGTCGCGGTCGATCTCGGCGTGCAGCAGCGAGATCGCGCGCGACACGCCGGCTTCGCCCGCGACCACGGCGCCATAGAGGAACGGACGGCCGATCCAGACGAAGTCCGCGCCGAGCGCCAGCGCCTTGATGACGTCGGTGCCGCGGCGGATGCCGCCGTCCATCATCACGGTCATGCTGCCCTTCTGCGCGGCGATCTCCGGCAGCGTGCGCAGCGCGGAGACGGTGTAATCGAGCTGGCGGCCGCCATGGTTGGACACCATCACGCCGTCGCAGCCGTGCTCGCGCGCCAGCCGCGCGTCTTCCGGCGCGATCAGCCCCTTGACCACCAGCTTGCCGGGCCAGCGCTTGCGGATCAGCTCGACATGCTTCCAGGCGAGCTGGTCGCGGCTGCCGATGTTGCGCATCAAGTTCTTCGACAGCACCGGCGGGCCCTGCTTGGCGTCCATGTTCTCGAAATGCGGCATGCCGTGATTGAACACGGTGCGCGCCCAGGTGTTCAGCAGCCAGTCCGGATGGGTGATGGTGTCCCAGAACACCCGCGGCGTGATCTCGAGCGGCACCTGGAAGCCGTTGCGGATGTTGTTCTCGCGGTTGGGCGGCACCGGCACGTCGGCGGTGACGACGAAGGTGTCGTAGCCGGCCGCCGCGACGCGATCGACCAGCGGCTCGATGCGTTCGGGGAGACCGGCGAGATAGGCCTGGTACCAGGCCTGCTGATTGGCGGTGCGGACGTCCTCAAGCGTAATCAGCGAAGAGGCCGAGAGGATCATCGGGACGTTGGCGGCGGCCGCGGCGCGCGCCAGCACGATGTCGCCGCGATAGGCGCACAGCGCGGACGAGCCCATCGGCGGAATCCCGAACGGCGAGGCGTAGGTCTTGCCGAACAGCGTCGTGGTCTGGTCGCGGCCGGAGACGTCCTTCAGCACCCGCGGCACGAAGCCGTATTCGTCGAAGGCCCGGCGATTGTCGGTGCGTGCCGCGTCGGTCTCGGCGCCGCCGGAGATGTAGCCGTAGAGGAATTTCGGCAACAGCTGCCGCGCCCGCGGCTCGAAATCGTCGAGCGTGAGATAGCGGCGCAAATGCCGGGGCACGGCGCTCGTCGCGCGGTTGACGGTTGCGGGAGGCGGGGAGGGCGCTGCGGTCCGGTCGTGCACGTTGGGCGTTTCCGTTGTTCTTGGTTCTTGGTTGGAGCCCGACGTTAGCGCCTGCCGCCGCGCCCGGCAATTTTCTCGTTGAACGCGTTGACGGACTGGCTGACGTCGCCGAGCGTCTTGCGGGTTTCGGCGATCATCGTGCCGGACTTCTTGTCGAAGCTCTGGATCAGCTCGCGCAGCGAGATCACGGTCGGCAGCAGCTCGCCGCCATATTTGTCGCTGCCGAAGCTCTTCAGGAACTTGTCGGCCGAGGCGAGCTTGGCGTCGACCGTGCTGATGCCGTCGTCGGCGGCGTCGATGAAGCCGGCGATCAGCTCGCCATTGCCCGACAGCGAGTTGGTGAAGTTCTCGAGCCCGAGCAGCGAGTCCTTGATGTCGGCCTCGTTCTCGGTGATGACGCGGTCGACATTGCGCAGCGCGACGCGCAGCTTCTCCTGGATGCCCATCGTGCCTTCGGCGTCGGCCGTCAGCTCGGGAATGCCGTCAGTGCCGACCACAGGCGGCGGCGCATCGTCGGTGCCGCCGGTGAAGGAGATCGAGGCGATCCCGGTCAGGCCCTGGAATTCGAGGCCGGCCTGGGTGTCCTTCTTGATCGGGGCGTTGCCCTCGATCCGCGTCATCGCCACCACGCGGTGCCGGTCGAGCCGGATCGTGACCACTTCACCGATCCGCACGCCAGCGAAATTGACGCTGGCGCCGCGACGCAGGCCGGAGGCCGAGCCCTCGAAGATGACGCGGAACGGCACCATCCGCTTGATGCCGGCATAGCGCTGATAGCCCAGCCAGCCGCCGAGCGAGCCGGCGATCAGGGCCAGCGTCAGGGTGCCGATCACGAGATTGCTGGCGCGCGCCATGCGTTTGGGACCTGTCCGCGAAGCAGATTTCAACAGATAGCGGATTTGCCGCCGATAGTCACCGCGCCTCGGGCCGCGGGATCAGGCCGCCGACTGCTTCCGCGAAGCCACGAAGACGCCGGCCAGCACCAGGGCGAAGCCGATGAAATGGAAGGCTTGCGGATGCTCGCCGATGAACACGATCGACATGACGGTGCCGAACACCGGAACCATGTGGAAGAACGGTGCGGCGCGGTTGGCGCCGATCAGCTGCACACCGCGGTTGAAGCACAGATAGGCCACCGTCGAGGGGAACACCGCGACATAGAACAGCGACAACAGGTTGTTGGCCGTGAGCTGCATCACCGGACGCGCGCCGAGTTCCCAGATCAGGAACGGGACCAGCAACAGCGCGCCGCAGCCGAAGGTGAAGGCCGCGACCGAGAGGCCGTGGATCTTCGGCCGCTTCAGCGTCAGCACCGAATACAGCGCGAAGATCACCAGTGCGACGATGAAGATCAGGTCGCCCTTGTTGAAGTCGATCTTCGACAGCGTCGTGAGGTCGCCATGCAGCAGGATGACCAGCACTCCGCACAGCGACAGCAGGACGCCGCAGAGCTGCGCCAGCGTCAGCCGCGTGCCGAGGAGGATCAGCGACCACAACGCAACGATCAGCGGCGCTGCCGATTGCAACAGCAGCGTGTTGAGCGCTTGGGTGTACTCGAGCGCCCAGTATTGCAGCGTGTTGAAGGCGCCGATGCCGGTGACCGACATCAGCACCATGATGCCGAGATTCCTGCGGATCGCGGGCCAGTCGCGGACCAGGTGCTTCCAGGCAAACGGCAGGATGATCAGGAATGCCGCCGACCAGCGCAGGAACGACAGCGTCACCGGCGGAATGTGGCCGGCGGCGAGCCGGCCGACGATCGCATTGCCGGCCCAGCACATCGCGGTGATGCACAGCAGCAGATATGGCTGGTTGGCGATCCAGGAGCCGGACGCGGGCGTTGCGGTGGAATCGGAGGCAGACATGCGATGAGGCCCGGGTTCGCGACGCCGCGGCCCGCCCGGCAGGCTGCGCCGGGCCGGTATGGATTTCCCCGGCCCCTGTCAGAGACACGGATTCCGCCATTCCATCAATGGGGATGGACGCATCGCGACCATGCGCGAAGGCCCCCTTCCGGAACTCCCCCGCACTTTCCGGATCGAGTCTAGCCGCTCTCCGGCGGCGTGGTCTGGCGCTTGACGATCTGCTCGGCGAGCTCGATCAGGATCCGCTTGGTGTCGGGGTCCTGCACGTCGCGGAACACCCGCAGCATGCGCAGTTCGAGCAGGGATTGCAGCGATTCTGCCGCCTGGCCGGTCTGTGTCGGCGCTGTCGTGGCAGGCCGGCGATTGAGCATGTCGGCGGCGATCCCGAGCATCTCGGCGACGGTCGCCAGGCGGCCGGTATCGACCTTCACCGTGCCGTCCACGCTGTTCTTTTGTAAGGAGGCGCCCGAGCACAGGATCTCGGCGAGATCGGCCTGGGACAGTCCGATTGCGCGCCAGCGCGCCTGCACCAGTTGATCGATCCGGTCGTCCTGCGATGTGCTCATGGTGCGCTTCGGCGATCTCCAGCTACGTCCGTCGACAGCATGTCCGCGACAATGATTGGTAGCAAATGGAACCATGGTTCGTCGCGACGGGACTTTTACGGATCAGCCGGATCGACCCACGGATTCCGCCGCGCCGGGCAGGCTCTGCGATGCGCACCCGTGGTCCGAGATGCCCGCGTTGGGGTCATCCGGCCCTGATCTTCTTATCAAGACCGTGCGCGAATGCAATCTGGAGGCGACGGCTGCGATGAATCCAACCCGGATGTGTGACCTCGCCACACACCGCGGCGCTACCGCCGAACGGGGCGGCGCCGTGCGGATCGCAGCAGCCGCGAGCGCGCCGCATCGCTGCGCGGCACGGCTCACAAGTCGATGATCCCGAGCGCGATGCTCTTCGCCACCCCGTGCGTCTTGTTGGATGCCTCGAGCTTGCGCAGCGCCTGCTTGATGAAGCCTTCCACCGTCTCCGGAGAAATACCGAGGATCTGCGCTGTGTCGGCCACGGTCTTGCCGCGCGCCGCCCAAGCGATCACTTCCTTCTCCCGCCCCGTGAGCTTGATGGTTTCGGCGGCGTCGGCGGGCTTCAGGATGGTCGGCGCGTTGCGCTGGTCGCGGTTGACGATGTCCATCGCCCGCTGCACCCAGTAGATCATCAAGAGATGCAGTTCATGCCGATGGCAGACGAACAGCTTGTCGAAGTCGCGCGGCTCGTCCTCCCAGAAGAACACCGTCGAGCTCGAATGCACGGCGCCGAGCCGGTCGCGATAGTGGAAGGGCACGACGAAGCCCTGGCGGAATCCGTGATCCCGCGCGGCCTCCATCATCTTCAGCGCCGGCGGGCGCTTGCGCCCTTGCCGCTCCGGCAGCTTCAACTCGCCCCAGTGAAACGGCGTGTTGGTTCGTCGCACCCGCGTCAATGCCGGATCGCAATGAACGAAGTCGTTCTGGATGTAGGCGCGCTCCCAGGCCGGTGGATAGGTGCCGGTATGGTAGGGCAGGTCGAGCTCGGGCCGGCCCGCATCGATGAAGGCGAAGCCGGAGAAGCCGTAGTTCTGGACGACCCGGTGCAGCGACAGTCGAAGCTCGTCGATCGTGCCCGACGCCTCGATACTCGAAATCGCTTCTTCCAGGATCATTGACTAAAACCCCCGGTTTCCGGGGGTACCACAATTAAGCCTTTTTGTCCCAGATGCCGACGACATCTGGAGGCGGAGGGAATGTCGCAGCTTTGGGGGGAATACCACGCGCTCGTCACCACCGAAGAGCGCTATCCGGCACATGTTCAGGCGATGCTGAGGCTGCGCAAGCGGCTGTTCGTCGATCATTGCGGCTGGCTTCTGACCACGACCGGCGACGTCGAGCGCGACCAGTTCGACGTCTGGTATACCGAACACTGCCTGCTGTTTCTCGGTTCGGAGCTGATCGGCGGCTTCCGCGCCATCCGCACCGACTATCCCTATCTCACCAAGTCGGTCTTCCCTCAGCTGGCGCAGCGCCGCTTTCCGAGCCGCCGTGACGCCTGGGAAATCAGCCGCTTCGGCGTGCTGCCGGGGGCGGCAACCGCATCGGCCGCGCGCGCCAACTATGCGCTGATGTTTCGCTTCGCCGAGTTGCGCGGCGCCGCGGCGCTGGTGGCGATGGCCGACCTCACCTATGAGCGCTTCCTCGCGCGGATGGGCATCCGCACCCACCGTTACGGTCCGCCGCAGGTGATCGGCAACGACCGCTACGGCCGCCCGCTGACGGCGCTCGCCGGCGAGATTCCGCTCGATATCGCCGGCAATCCCGGCCTGACCAAATTCCTCGACCTTGGACGGCAATTGGAGATCCACGATGCCACACATGTTCTCGGACGTTCGAGCGTTTCGGAGCGACCCGCTCAAATTCCTGCTTGAGCGCGGCAACGCGTCGCCGCTCGGGCTGGTGCCGCTCCATCTCGGGCCCGCGCCGGTCTTGCTGGTGAATGATCCTGATCTGATCCGCCCGATCCTGAAGGCGCCGGAAACCGACGTCGGCAAGGGCCGGCTGATCAAGAAGCTTTCGCCGGTGCTCGGCCAGAGCTCGCTGATGCTGCATGGTGACGAGCACAAGCGGCGGCGTGCGGTGCTGCACAAGCACATGGCCAAGGGCAGCGTCGAAAAATACCTGCCGCAGATGTGCGCCGAGATCCGCGCGGTCGGCGCAAGGCTGGCGCGGCTCGGTGCGTTCGATCCGCATCGCTTCACGGCGACGCTGGCGCTGCGCACGATCTGCATCGCCGTGTTCGGCGCCCAGGTCATCTCGTCCGGCGACGAGGAGGCCCTGGTGCAGGCGGTCGGCACCATCGAGGATGACCTGGCCGACGAGATGTTCCGCGTGCTGCCGCTTGGACCAGTGTCCTGGTATCGCAGGCGGCAGAACCGGATTTGCGCCAAGCTTGCGATGTCGACCGTGGTGCAGCGGCTGCGCAGCAGCGCCGGCTCGACCAGCGCGCTGCGCGATCTCGAAGCGCTCGGCCTCAGCGATCGCGACCTGCACGACGAAATTCTCACGCTGCTGCTGGCCGGCCACCACACCACCGGATCAACCGCCGCCTGGGTGCTCTATCACATGGCGGCGGATCCCGCGCTGATGGACGAGATCGCGGACGAGGCCGCCGATTGCATCGGTGACGACGGCGAATTGCGCGTCGATGCCGTCAGGCGTGCGGATGTCAGCGCGACCCTGGTCAAGGAGGTCTGCCGGCTCTATCCCAGCGCCTGGTGGTTCTCGCGCGAGGTGATGCAGCCGGTGACGATCGGCGGGCGCGACCTCAAGGTCGGCACCTCGCTGTTGCTCTGCCCCTGGCAATTGCAGCGCGATCCGAGGCATTTCGAGGATCCCGACCGCTTCCTGATGACGCGGCGCTACAACACCGACGCCTACATCCCGTTCGGCGCCGGTCCGCGCGCTTGCGCCGGGATGGGGGTTGCGATGCTCGAGCTGCAACTGCTCGCGCTCGAGATCGCCGCGGCCTATCGCTTTACCGCCGTCAGTCCGAATCCGGCGCCGTGGCCGAAAGCATCGGTGACGCTCGTGCCGCCCCCCATGACCATCGACATCGAAGTCCGTGAGATCCGCTCGCGCGTCCCGCAGCTTGGCGAGGATGTCGCGCGGCTGCCGTACATCCCATCCGCCAGCGCGGCGTCCATCAGCACACTGCAATCGGTTTCCCAATGACAACACACATCACGACGGCCGGCATCGGGCAAAGGGCCATGGATCAAGTGCAAGTGCGCAGTCTGCGCGACGTCATCGCTGTCTTGATCGAACAGCGCAGCATCGTGACGGCGGCCGGCGCAAGCTTTGCCGCACATCTGCTCGACCTTGCGATCATGCAGCTCAGGCTCAACGTCAACGATATTTCGGCAGAGGAATTGACCGGCCTGTCCGACTACGTTGGCGCGGAGTTTACCAGGGACAAGTCCTCGCATTGATCGCGCTGAGCGTTCTCGAGCGAAGTGGGCACCGGTTCGCGTGAAGAGAACGCGTCAAAACAAGAAGCCGGAGCTTCGGCTTTGATTCAATCGGAGCCGAAGCTCTAGTCCTGCGTCGCCACCAGCGCCTTCATCGAGGCGCCGGCGGCAAGCGCGGCGTCGTTCGGATCGATCTCGATCTGCAGGCCGCGCTGGCCGCCATTGACGAACACCGTGACGTGGGTCAGCGCGGTCTCGTCGATCGCCGTCGGCACTTTCTTTTTCTGGCCGAACGGGCTGATGCCGCCGACATGATAGCCGGTCAGCCGCTCTGCATCGGCCGGCCGCATCATCTTGGCTGACTTGCCGCCGAGGGCCGCGGCGAGCTTCTTCATGCTGACCTCGCAGTCGGACGGCACCACGGCGCAGACCGGCTTGCCGTCGACCTCCGCCATCAGCGTCTTGAGCATGCGGTTCGGGTCGACCCCGAGCGCCTCCGCCGCCTGCAGCCCGATGCTCTCGGCATTGGAATCGTAGACATAGGTGTGAAGCTTGAAGGCAATGCCTAGCTTCCGCAGCGCCATCGTCGCTTGTGTCGAATTGGGCATGGGCCCCGCCGGTTAACCCAGGTGAATGATCGCCGCAATTGGACCTGCGATCAATTAGCAAGCACGCGCAGCGGTACGGCTGGCGTCACATGGCCGTAACATTAAATTCGCGCCAGCCCGGCGTGGCCGGGCGCAGCAAGGAATTTTCAGGGGATATCAAAGGGTTGTAGCTCGTCTAAAAGGCGTAAATGACCCCGTTCTTGCTTGCGCAGCCGACCCGCTTCCGTTATCCGGTAGGCGCCTTGCGTGTGCGCGGCCGGGCGCCGTGATTTGGGCTGGGCATATCAATGCATGATCGCTGTGGGCGGACGCGTTTTCGCCGTGATCATGGTCTCTGAAACACCTGAAGGGAACATCTTCGCAATGGCCAATGTTGTCGTCGTCGGCGCCCAATGGGGTGACGAGGGGAAGGGCAAGATCGTCGACTGGCTGTCGGAACAGGCCGACATCGTCGTGCGCTTCCAGGGCGGCCACAATGCCGGCCATACGCTCGTGATCAATGGCGAGACCTACAAGCTGGCGCTGCTGCCCTCCGGCGTGCTGCGCCCGAACAAGCTGGCGGTGATCGGCAATGGCGTGGTGTTCGATCCGCAGGCCTTCCTCGACGAGGTCGCCAAGCTGAAGGGGCAGGGCGTCGCGGTCGGACCGGACAATCTGCGGATCGCCGAGAACGTCACGCTGATCCTGCCGCTGCACCGCGAGCTCGATTCCTTGCGCGAATCCTCCAACGCCATCACCTCGATCGGCACCACCCGCCGCGGCATCGGCCCGGCCTACGAGGACAAGGTCGGCCGCCGTGCCATCCGCCTGATGGACCTCGCCGACCTCGACACCCTGCCGCACAAGATCGACCGCCTGCTGGCGCACCACAATGCACTGCGCCGCGGCAACAATCTGCCGGAGATCGAGGGCAACAGCATCCTGGCCGAGCTGTCGGCGCTGGCGCCGAAGCTTCTGCCCTATGCCGAGACGGTGTGGCGGCTCCTGGACCTCAAGCGCCGCGAGGGCAAGCGCATCCTGTTCGAGGGCGCGCAGGGCGCGCTGCTCGACGTCGACCACGGCACCTATCCCTACGTGACGTCGTCCAACACCGTGGCGGCGCAGGCCGCGACCGGCACCGGCCTTGGGCCCGGCGCCGTCGGCTATGTGCTCGGCATCTGCAAGGCCTACACCACACGGGTCGGCCAGGGTCCGTTCCCGACCGAGCTGAACGACGAGATCGGCGAGGAAATCGGCCGTCGCGGCAAGGAATTCGGCGTCAACACCGGGCGCAAGCGCCGGGTCGGCTGGTTCGACGCGATGCTGGTGCGACAGACTGTCCGGACCTGCGGAATTGCCGGGCTGGCGCTGACCAAGCTCGATATTCTCGACGGGTTCGACAGCATCAAGGTGTGCATCGGCTACAAGCTCGATGGCAAGGAAATCGACCATCTGCCGGCGGGCGAGGGCGCGCAGGCCCGCGTCGAGCCGATCTACGAGATCATCGAGGGCTGGAAGCAGCCGACCGCCAATGCGCGGTCCTGGGCGGATCTGCCGGCCCAGGCCATCAAATATGTCCGCCGGGTCGAGGAACTGGTCGGGTGTCCGATCGCTCTGCTGTCCACCAGCCCGGAACGTGAAGATACTATTCTGGTACAGAATCCGTTCGAGGCTTAACGGGATATTACCTATATCCCTCCAATTGTGTGGAAATGGCTGACTACTACCCGCTGATTGCCCGTGCCATCGCCGGATTGGACCCCAACGCCCCCGGCGAAGCCCGCCGTGCGCTGTACGCGCGGGCGCGCACGGCGCTGATTCAGCAGCTCCGCGGGGTGCAGCCGCCGCTCTCCGAGTCCGAGATCACCCGCGAACGGCTGTCGCTGGAAGAGGCGGTTCGCAAGGTCGAGTCCGAGGCCGCGCAGCGCGCCCGCGAGGCCTCGCGCCCCGGTGCCGCCGCCCGCAGCAGCGACCCGTTGCGCCGCGCCAACCCAAGGCCGCCGGAGGCAAGCGCAAGGCCGCCGGAGGCAAACGCCAGGCCGCCCGAGGCCAATGCCGCCGACACGGCCGCGCGCCCGCGGCCGCCGGCCGAACCGCGCCCGCCGCGCAATTTGCGCCCCGATGCGCCGCCGCCGGCCCCGCCGAGGCCACAGAATCCGCCGGTTCCGTCCGCTCCCGATTCCCAGGCCCGGCCGGCTCCGCCGCGCCGCGGTCCCGAAGGCGCGCCGCCACCGGCCGCGCCGGGTGTCCGCGGTTTCCGCGACATCACCGCGGACGCCGACGATCTCGGCCGTGCCGCAGCACAGGCCAGCCGCAACGCGCGCAAGACCTACGCCAACGTGCCGTCGCCTTCGCCGGAATTCGACCGGCTCGAGCCGAGCCTGGAGAACCGCGGCGGCGATCCCGAGGCGCCGTACTCTTACGACGACTCGATCGAGGAGGCGGAGCGCTACACCCCGCAGCAGCCGCCCCAGGCGCCGCCGCCGCGGTCGCGGGTCAGCAACGCCGATCGTGAGCCGAAGCGGCCGCGCGTCGGGTCGATGTTCCCGTTCAAGACCGCGATCGTGATCGGCATCCTGCTGATCCTGGTCGGTGCCGGCATCCTCTGGGGCAAGCCGGCCCTGACCTATGTCAGCACCCTGTTCAAACCCTCCGCTCCCGTCGAGGCGCCGAAGGATGCTTCGGCGACGCCGTCGAGCAAGAAGATCACCGACCGCGTCGGCCAGCCCTCGTCGGGCGAGCCGGTCGCTCCGGTGGCGCAGCGGGTGGTGCTGTATGACGAGGATCCCTCGGATCCGAAGGGCAAGCAGTATGTCGGTTCGGTGGTCTGGCGCACCGAGCAGGTCAAGGGATCGGGCAACCAGAAGCCCGACATCGCCGTGCGCGCCGACATCGACATCCCCGATCGCAAGTTCAAGATGACGATGTCGTTCCGCCGCAACACCGATTCATCGTTGCCGGCGAGCCATACCGCGGAATTGACCTTCATCCTGCCGCAGGACTTCGCCAATGGCGGCGTCGGCAACGTGCCGGGCATCCTGATGAAGTCCAACGAGCAGGCGCGCGGCACGCCGCTGGCAGGCCTCGCGGTCAAGGTCACCGACGGCTTCTTCCTGGTCGGCCTCTCCAACGTCGACGCCGACCGCTCGCGCAATCTGCAGCTCCTGAAGGAGCGCTCCTGGTTCGACGTGCCGCTGGTCTACACCAACCAGCGCCGCGCCATCATCGCGATCGAAAAGGGTGCCCCCGGCGAGCGGGCCTTCAACGACGCGTTTGCGGCGTGGGGTGAGTAGCGGCCTCGACACTCACTTCGGTCTCACGATGTCATCGCCCGGCTCTGTCCGGGCGATTCCGTATCGCAGCGACGTCCGACTGTTGCAGCGCATCCGACGCGCAGCCCCGGAACATTCCGGGCGCTTTCGATTTTCCCTAGAACCGTTGCGTGACTGCGTTACACTCGCCTGACGTCGGGCAAGGGCACGCCATGAAACGCTATCTGATCTTCGCAGCTATTGGGCCGTTCATCGGCGGCTTCCTGCTGCTGCTCATGACCACCTATCAGTCCGGCTACTGGACCGACACCAATGGCGGCGAGGTGGCGAAGCTGCTCGTCGTGTTCGTGAAGTCGCTGCAATACAATTATCTGTTCGGCATCGTGCCGTCGCTGATGTTCGGTGCGATCGACGACATCCTGATGCATGTGCGACGGATCTCGCCGCTGCTGCGGATGCTGATCGTCGGGGCGGTGGCATTTGTCGGCGCGGCGCTGACCTACGCCTCGCACGGGTCGGAGAGCGGTCCGGTGCAGTTCATCCTGTACGGGCTGGTCGGCTTCATACCTGGCGTCATCACGTCCTGGCTGGCACACAGATACGCCGAAGAGCTGCACGCGCCGGCGCAGCCGGTATCGCAGCACTAGGGGTACTCCGTCGGCGATAACTTCGCTGTTCGGGTAATCGTATCAATGAATTAGACGCCCGCTGAAGGCTTGGCTGGGCCGCCTTCACACAACTGTCACATGTACGTCATGTAAACGTAGTCCCAATGTCACATGGCCGCTTTTGTCCTCCCGCGGCCATGAGGGCAAATCACATGAGCGATGTGGCGTTACCTGGTTCGATCGAGCCCGCGCGGCGCAGGGGTCCCGATCTCGAGAAGGGCTTTCATCCGCTCACCGGCATCATCTATCTCGGCGTGATCGGCGCCGCGCTGCTGTTCGTGGCCTACAGCATTTATGCGGATGTTGGCGCCACGGGCGCCGGCAAGACCTCTTATGCGGCGTTCCTGCTGCTGTTCGTCGCTCTGTTGATCTCGCTCGGCTTCGAATTCGTCAACGGCTTTCACGACACCGCAAACGCCGTCGCGACCGTGATCTACACGCGTTCGATGCCGGCGCATATTGCCGTCGTCTGGTCAGGCCTCTTCAATCTGATCGGCGTGCTTCTCTCCAGCGGCGCCGTCGCTTTCGGCATCGTCTCCTTGTTGCCGGTCGAACTGATCCTTCAGGTCGGCAGCAGCGCCGGCTTCGCCATGGTGTTCGCGCTTCTGATCGCCGCCATCATCTGGAACGTGGGCACGTGGTATTTCGGACTGCCGGCCTCCAGTTCGCACACCTTGATCGGATCGATCATGGGCGTGGGGATATCGAACGCCTTGATGCACGGACGAGAAGGGACGTCCGGCGTGGATTGGTCGCAGGCCGTCAACACCGGCAAGGCGCTGCTGCTGTCGCCGCTGTTCGGATTTCTGCTTGCTGCCATCTTGCTCTACGGCCTGAAAACCGCGCTGTTGCGCGCGACACCGGCGCTGTTCGGCGAGCCGCAAGGCGACCAGCCGCCGCCATGGTGGATTCGCGGCATCCTGATCCTGACCTGTACCCTGGTCAGCTTCTTTCATGGCTCGAACGACGGTCAAAAAGGCATGGGCCTCATCATGCTCATCCTGATCGGCGTGGTCCCGACCGCTTACGCGCTCAACCGCGCGATGCCTGCGAACCAGATCGAGGCATTCACCACGAATTCTGCTGCGGCGAGTAAGGTCGTCGAGGACAAGGGCGCTGATCGCAAGGTGACCGGCGACCCGCGTCCGGCGGTGACGAACTACATCGCGCTTCGGCAGCTCACCGACGACACCTATCCGTCACTCGCCGTCCTCGTCCGCGAGATCAGAGACCAGGTCGTTCAGTACGGCTCGCTGGCCAAATTCCCCGCCGAGACCGTTCGCAACACGCGCAACGATATGTATCTGGTGTCGGAGGCGCTTCGCCTGCTCATGAAGAGCAGCGACAATGGCCTGAGCGATGCCGATGTCGCGACGCTCAATCGCTACAAGGGCTCGCTGGATGCCGCGACCAAATTCATTCCGTCCTGGGTGAAGATCGCGGTCGCCATCGCGCTCGGCCTCGGCACGATGGTCGGCTGGAAACGGATCGTCGTGACGGTGGGCGAAAAGATCGGCAAGACCCACCTGACCTATGCGCAGGGCGCCTGCGCCGAGATCACGGCGGCCGCGACCATCGCTGCCGCGGACGGCTACGGTCTGCCGGTATCGACGACGCACGTGCTGTCGTCCGGCATCGCAGGCACCATGACTGCAAACGGATCCGGCCTGCAATGGTCGACGATCCGCAACATCGCCATGGCCTGGGTTCTGACCTTGCCGGTGGCGATGCTGATCTCGGGCGTTCTCTACTTTCTATTCGCGCATTTGTTTTAGCCAGAACCGCAGAAAAGGGATTTCGAGTGGCAGATGCAAGCTTCAGCCTTCTGACGGGCAACAATATCGAAACCCGCCTGGTCCGGGCCGGCGGCGTTATTTTTCGCGAGGGTGAGCAGGCCAACGAGCTCTTCGTGATCAAGAGCGGCTACGTGCGCATCCAGGTCGGCAACAAGACCATGGCGGACCTTGCGCCCGACACGATCTTTGGCGAGATGGCATTGATCGACAACGAGCCGAGGAGTGCGACGGCCACGGCCCTGACGGATGTCGAACTCGTCCCGGTCTCGGAAAAGCAGTTTCTCTTCCTTGTCAGCCAGACGCCGCATTTCGCTCTCAAGGTGATGAGGACGCTGGCGCAGCGGCTCAGAACCATGAACAAGGGCGTGTACTAAAGCGGGATGGGGTTAGGTTGAATCGATTTGGGATTCCCAAATCAATGTATTTCTGATTCACCATGCTGGCTGGGTTGGAGGCCAGCATGGATGGGCAAGCCTTATTCTCTGGATCTCCGTAAGCGTGTCGTGTCCGCGATCGAGGGCGGGATGTCGCGCAATCGGGCGGCCAAACAATTTGGGGTCGCGATCAGCACTGCCATCGGCTGGATGCAGCGGGTCGAGGAGACCGGCAGCGTTGAGCCTGGCCAGATGGGTGGTCACAAGCCGAAGGCGGTTTCGGGGGAGCACGCAGTTTGGCTGTCGCAGCGGATCAGGGACGGCGATTTCACCATCCGCGGTCTCGTTGCCGAGCTTGCCGGTCGCGGCTTGAAGGTCGACTACCACTCGGTATGGGACTTTGTGCATGCCGAGAAGCTCAGCTTCAAAAAAAGCGTGGCGGCTGGCGAACGCGATCGACCCGAGGTCGCGCGACGGCGAGCCCAGTGGACAAAGTATCAAGGTCGCGTCGAAGCTGAGCGGCTGGTCTTCATAGACGAGACCTGGACCAGGACCGATATGGCGCCCTTGCGGGGATGGGCACCGCGCGGGCGCAGACTTCACGCCAGGGTTCCCCACGGCCGCTGGAAGACCATGACCTTCCTGGCGGCCTTGCGCCACGACCGGATCGATGCGCCATGGTTCATCGAGGGGCCGATCGATGGCGTGAGCTTTCGCATCTATGTCGAGAAGGTTCTTCTGCCCGTCCTTCGACCCGGCGATATCGTCGTCTTGGATAACCTCGGCAGCCATAGGAGCAAAGCAGTTCGCCAGATCATCCGTTCAGTCGGCGCCAAACTCTTCTTCCTGCCAAAATACTCGCCCGATCTGAACCCGATCGAACAGGTCTTTGCCAAGCTCAAGCACCTGCTCCGCAAAGCTGCCGCGCGAACCGTCGACGCGGTCTGCACCGCAATCGGCCCCGCACTCGATGCCTTCACCTCCGAGGAATGCGCCAACTACCTCAAAAATTCAGGCTATCGAACTTAATGCCATCATGCTCTAGAGCGCGATGAGATTGGGTTGAATCGTCATCGCGCTTTGGCTCGTTGTTTGAGCATGATCTTTTCGGAAAACCGCTTCGCACTTTTCCGGATCATGCTCTAGGCGAGACGAACATCGAATTGCGCGGCCTTCACCCTCGGCGTGAACCGGCGCCCGCTTCGCGCGAAATCGCGCTTCGCCGATCGTTGCGAACAAAAGCGGCGGACGTTTCCGTCCGCCGCTCGCGTGATGCAAAAGGCCTGCGTGCTCAAATTATCAGGTGCCGTTGGCGCGGCAGCGGCCGCCCGGGCCGAGATACCAGCCGCGCGGACAGGCGTGCATCCACGGCCGTGCGTAGTTGCGGCGGCAGCCGCCATAGGGACCGCGATGCCAACCGCCGCCGCAGCCGCCGGCGATCGTGATGACATCGGGATTCTGGGTGGGGGTCACAGGTGCGAGCGGCATGGCGCCGGCGCTGCCGAGCGTAGCGAGAAGGAAGGCGGCCGCAATCAATCTGGTCATGAGTATCGTCCTCTGCTGATGTCAAAAGTCATTCGTCAGTGAACTAGCCCCCGCCGGCAAACGCGATGCCGGCGCGCACTTCGCCCATCGCCTGATCGATCAGGCCGAGTGCACGCTCGCGGTGGCCGCCCTTGTTCGGCGTTGCCTTGGTGAGTTCGGCGCGGGCCGATTGCAGCATCGCAAGGCTTTCGTCCATGTGCGGCTGGGCGCCGATCGCATAGCCGATCCCGATGCTGGTGGTGATCGCAATCCCGAGCAACACCTTGCGGATCGCGGAAGTCTTCATCCCATGGTCTCCTCTGGCTGGTCTGCTTGTGTGCGGAGGCTCACTTTGAGCTGTCTTTCCTGGCTGCGAGCCCGGCGCCATCGGTAAGCCCCTCGCGGCACGCGCGTCTTGGACTGGGAAGCGCCGGAGAATTCCGGACTTGGACTGTCCGGCGCTGTGCACAGACCGCCGACGAGATGGTAGGTTTCATCTGCCGTTCATCTGGTGGTGGCCAGACTGCCGGCCTGCACCTTGGTCCTGTCCTTCCGATGTCCGTCATCAAGAAAAGGCTGTCGACCGACATGCTGCCGCCAGGCCTCGGCGAGCGGCAGCGCTACATGTTCTTCGCCGAATTGTTCGAGCATTTCTCCAACACCGGCGAGCTCGACCCGTCACCTGTGGTGCCGTTTCGCGCGACGATGAACTCGATCCATATCGGCACCACCTTGCTCGGCCGCTGCAACGGCAGCTTCACCACCGTACGGCGCGAGCGGCGCCAGGTGCTGGCGACCAATGACGACCGTTACTGCCTGGCGCGCAACACCGGCGACCGCGCTTCGACGGTGACCCATCGCGGCCGCGAATTCCAGATGCGGCCGGGCGCGATGGTGCTGCTCAAGCTGGATGAGCCGTTCTTCACCGCCGACGGCGCGCACCACAAGCGCTTCACCAATGTCCATCTGCCGATGGCGACCTTGCGATCCATGGTCGCCGGCGTCGATGACCTGGTCGGCCGCGAGCTCGCGCCGGGCGGCGCGCTGTCGCTGGCGATGGACTATAGCGACCTGCTGCTGCAATCGCCTGACGCGGTCGATGAGGCCGGCTTCGCCATCGCCGCGCACCTGCTGGATCTCGCAGCGCTCGGCCTCGGCGCCCGCGGCGATCTTGCGGCCGCCGCCCAACGCCGCGGACTTCGCGCGGTGCGGCTGAAGTCATTGCTGATGATCCTGGAGAAGCGCTTCACCGAGCCGGATTTCTCCGCACACAAGCTCGCCGCCGCAACCGGCCTGTCGGAGCGCTATGTCAACGAGCTGCTCTACGAGGCGGGGGCCAGCTTCACCATGCGGCTGACCGAACTGCGATTGAGCAAGGCTGCCGACTTGCTGGTCCATGACACCGAGCGGCGGATCAGCGACATCGCCTTCGATTGCGGCTTCAACGATCTGTCCTACTTCAACCGCTGCTTCGGCTTGACGCCGTCGGCGGCGCGCGGCACGTGATGGCTTTGCGCGTGACAGCCTCGAACGTGACACAGTGGTAATGTGACGCAACTTGAACCGCCTGCCTGCGTTACCATGTGATGGCCATGCCCGAGGACGACATTTTCACGCCCCACGCCACGCGATCGCGGCCGCCCTTCGGCGGAGCGCAGGCGCGCGGCAAGGTGATCGATCAGGACGGGCGCGAAGTCCCCGATGGTTCGCTGCATCCGCAGTTCCAAGGCTTTCAGGATGGCTTCAGCTTCGACGTCCGCAACTCCAGCGCCAATCCGTTCGGCAATCTGACGCGCGAGGAACGGCTCGCGCGGCTGGAGATGATCGCAAAGCTGCTCGACGTCGCCTTTGTCGTTCCGGGGACCAATGTCCGCTACGGCATCGACGGGCTGATCGGCCTGATCCCCGTGGTCGGCGATCTCATCACCACCGCGATCTCGCTGTGGCTGGTGCGCGAGGCCCGGCTGCTGGGCGCGCCCTGGCACATCACCGCGCGGATGCTCGCCAATGTCGCCGTCGATGGCGTGGTCGGCATGGTGCCGGTGGCGGGCGACGCCTTCGACGTCATGTTCCGCGCCAACATCCGCAATGTGCGGATGCTGCGGCGCTGGCTCGACAGGCAGCCGCGGCTCTAGCTCGAGACGAGAGTACTTCGATCGAACGATGGACTCTGCTTCACCTCGCCCCGCGTGCGGGGAGAGGCATAGGCCGCCTTCGGCGGCCGTTCCCAAGAACGCCGAGGCAAAGCCTCGGCTACGACGCATCGTTAGATGCGTTCCGGGTGAGGGGGAGTTTCCGCAAACACAGCTGTCGCCGTTTGCGCGGTGACAGCCCCTCACCCCAGCCCTCTCCCCGTAAGAACGGGGCGAGGGAGCGCAGCCCCCAAAACAAAAGCCCCCGGATCGGTCCGAGGGCTTTTCGTTAGGCGATGAGCAGAAATCTTATGCGGCGTCGGCGTCGGTTTGGCTGGCGGCGGGGCGCGGACGGCGCGGCAGCGGGAACGCCTCGCTCTCATAGAGCGAGCGGATGCCGTTCTGGTCGAAACGGGCTTCCTCGACCTGCAGATAGGCGCCGTTCAGCGAATCCGCCGGCAGCTGCTCCATCGCGAACTGCACGGCTTCGGCAGCCGTGCCGAAACGGCGGTACGCGAAGCCCGCCCGCTTCTTCTTGCGGATCGCGGCGGGAAACAGTTCGGCAGACGTATTGTAGTTGAACGGACGCAGGGGACGCATGGTCGACGACCTCTTGTGTTCTTGGCAGTTAGCGTGGCGAAAGGGATTTGGGGGACGGCGGCCTGTACTTGGCGGCGCGCCGTACATGTCATTTCGATCCCTAATATAGGCCTCTTTGACAAAAATGCGACCCCAGAAGCGCCCCCGGCAGGGCACATGCTGAATCCGCGCATGGCACGGCGCGCGGTCAAATAAATCTACTTATTTCAATAGCTTATGACCGTTAAATCTTGTCGAGCCAGGCCAGGATCGCGACCACGATCAAAATCACCCCGAAAAGCCCCATTCCGGAGTGGCCGAGACCATAACCATAGCCGCGGATCCGGCCGCTATAGCCGCCCAGCAGGATGACCAGCAGGAGGATGATGAGGATCAATCCGAGCGACATGGCGCCCTCCTCAGAACAGGCGGCAGCCGCACGGCGAGACGCCGATGGCCCCGCGGATTCCAAGCAAAGCACATTCCGGCCCGCGAGTCGTTAACTTCGGCGTCATTTCGGGGCGATACGCGGCATCGAACCCCAATTCGCAACTGCGAATTGGGGAATCTCAGTCCGGAGCCTGTCACCCGGCGGCGGAAAGCGCCGACCCGTTGGCACTGCCCCGGGATGACGGCTTCGCCGTCACTTCTTGCTTTCGTCGATCGGGAGCACCTTCAGCGGGGTCGGATAGGGCTCGACCCGCAGCGAGTCATGGGCGATCAGCCCGACCTTGTGCAGCGGCGCCTGTTCGAGATCGCCGGAGGCGGATTTGTGCACGGCGTATTGCCAGACGCTCATCGAGCCCTTGGCGACCAGCATCTTGGCGATGCCGCCCGCGTTCTGGCCCTCGACCGCAGCGAGATCGGCATCGGTCAGGCCGATGACGATCTCGTCCTTGGAGGTGATGATCTTGAACAGCGAGATCTTGTCGGCGGCGAACGCCGGCATGCTCACGGCACTCCCGATGATGAAGCTGGCAAGACCGAAACCGAACAAAAGCTTTCCTGGAATCCGTGACATCAAAATTTCCTTGTGTTGAGGCGCGCGGAAGGATGGCCGCGCCAAAACAAAACCCCGCGCGACCGGTTCTTGGTCGCGCGGGGCGGATCAAACGTTCGACGGGCCGGTGGATTATTCGGCCCGTCAGGCCCGGAGGCCGTTACTTCTTCTCGTTCAGCTTCAGCGCCGCCGAGTTGATGCAGTAGCGCAGTCCGGTCGGGCCGGGGCCGTCGTTGAAGACATGGCCGAGATGGCCGTCGCATTTCGAGCACAGCACCTCGGTGCGGACCATGCCGTGGCTCATGTCGCGCTCCTCGTCGACATGGCTCTCGATCGCGGGCTTGGAGAAGCTCGGCCAGCCGCAGCCGGAATCGAACTTCTGGTCGGACTCGAACAGCGTCTGCCCGCAGCCGGCGCAGACATAGGTGCCCTTGCGGGGATCATGCTCGTATTCGCCGGTGAACGGCCGCTCGGTCGCCTTCTCACGCAGCACGGCGTACTGCATCGGCGTCAATTCCTTGCGCCACTCGGCTTCGCTCTTGCGGACCTTGCCGTCGGTCTTGGTATCGGACATTCAACCTCCTTTGCGAGCTGCTCAGTTGGTGACCTTGGTGCTGCTCACCAGCGTCGGCTTCTCGATGTAGTTCTCCGCGAAGATCTTCTTCAGGTTCTCGACCTTCGGGATGTCGTTATACGCAATATAGGGCTGGTTCGGGTGCAGCGTCAGATAGTCCTGGTGGTAGCCCTCCGCCGGATAGAACGCGTCCAGCGCGCCGACCTTGGTGACGATCGGCTTCTTGTAGACCTTGGCGGCGTTGAGCTGGGCGATGTAGGCGTCCGCAACCTTCTTCTGCTCGTCGCTGGTGGTGAAGATCGCCGAGCGATATTGCGTGCCGCTGTCCGGTCCCTGGCGGTTCAGCTGGGTCGGGTCGTGCACGACGGAGAAGAAGATCTGCAGGATCCTCCCATAGGAGATCTTCTGCGGGTCGTATTTGATCTCGACCGACTCGGCGTGGCCGGTGGTGCCGGTCGAGACCTTCTCGTAGTCGGCATTCGCCTTGCTGCCGCCGGAGTAGCCGGACACCGCGCTGACGATGCCGGCCGTGTGCTGGAACACGCCCTGCACACCCCAGAAGCAGCCGCCGGCCAGCACCGCGGTCTTGATGCCGGTTTCAGGCGCGCTCGCCGCCGGCGGCGGGATGACCACGGCGTCCTCGGCGGCAAGCGAGGGCGCAACGGCAAAAGCGGCGACCGCCAGCGCGCCGATCGCGGCGGCGCAAAGCGAGAGACGGCTGAGGGAGCTCTTGGGCATGGGTTCCTCGTGGGATCGCAATTGGGGGCCAGTCTAGAGCGGAGGCCGGCATTGGCAAACCGGGCCGAACTGCTCCGACGCTTCAAAATACGGGCGAGGGGCCGTTTTGTTACGGCGCCGGCCACACGGTTTCGTGAATAAAATCGCGGTCGCGCAAGACCTTAGGCCGGCGGCCGCCCACCGGTGAGTTGGCTATCCCGCCATTGCGAGGAGCGACAGCGACGAAGCAATCCATGTCTCAGCAAGCGGGATGATGGATTGCTTCGCTTCGCTCGCAATGACGGGGGATCGGGCCTCACACCACGACGCTGAGCCGCTTCGCCGCCCGCGTGATGCCCGTGTATAGCCACCTCGCGCGCGAGTCCTGGAACGCAAAGCTCTCGTCGAACAGCACGACGTCGTCCCATTGCGAGCCCTGCGATTTGTGCACGGTCAGCACATAGCCGTAGTCGAACTCGTCATACGGCTTGCGCTGCTCCCACGGCACGCCCTCGACGCCGCCGTCGAAGCATTCGCCGCGCACCGAGACCTTGGTGACCTTGTAGCCGAAATCCTCGTCGGGCATCACGCGCATGGTGATGATC